>NZ_JBBHKU010000041.1:0-9154 GCF_037389295.1 Stygiolobus sp. RP850M
GCGTAGGGGAAAGCCCCCACCATGAACGCCCTGCCCGTGGAGAGGTCTACTATGGCGACCGTGAGGAGTTGGACGCCCCTCTCGAACCTCCCGTGGGTGTGGCAGTAGATCCAGTAGTTCCCATGGGGGCTCACGTCCTTCCCTCTGGAGTACTCCTTGTGGTCCACGGTGTCGTCTATGATGACAACAACCTCACCCTTCACCAGCCCCGACAGGACCTTCAAGTAGTCCTTCCACGCGTCTTCGAGTTCTCCCAACGCCTCCAGCAGGTTTGCGTAGTCTAACCCGAACGTCTCGGCAACATTCTTCACGCTGGCCCTACCACCTAGCAGGGTCATGAGGACTAGTGCTGACTCGACCTTCCTGCTCCTCCCGTTCCTCCTGATCACGCCCAGAACTTGGTTGACCGCCTTGACCAGCCTCTCCTTAGCCAGTTCGACTTGTCCCTTCCGCTTTGACATTTTCATCTTTTCAGTGGAACGACGTCTAAAATTAAAAACTTCTCGCTAATACCAACTTCTTAGTATTACCTCCCTAAGATTCCCATAACTGCTGTGAATGAAATTGTTGTCCACACTCAAAAATGCTGACTCAAACCTAATTTATTAGAGAAGCAAGACTTTTTAGCGTCAGATGAGTTTTAATTCTATGTATGAGTTTATTTTACAACAAAATGTCTCGTACAATGCTTCTGTTCAGAACTTTTCATTGAATATGATTTTACCAACCATTAGAGAATATGATGACGGTATTTTGATAGAATTCGGAGGTTCTCCTTACGATGTGGAATATCACGATGCCAACGTTCAAATTTGGAGGGATAAAGACGGTAGAATAGTCGCAATTGATATAGTTTACGAGGACGATAGTAAATGATAATTCTTGATGACTATGAGTTAACTTCTATTAAGCCCGGTATTCTAATAATGAGGGTAGGGGATGAAGAGCTTAAGATCAGAATTTATCCTATACCAATTCACGTGATTAAGAGCGGTGAAAATTACAGCGTCCAAGTAAATGCAGTAGTTTCTGTAGATACTAATCAGCCTAAATTCGGTGAACCGTGTAATCCCCAAAATCTAGTGTTCCACAGAGGTATAGTGCCTAAAGAGGTTAATGTTGTTGAGAAGCCTGAAGTAGAAATAAGCGTAGAGGGTAAGAGAATTAACGTTTATTTGGAGACCACTAACTTAACGGTTTACCCGGATTTAAGGGACTCAGGGGGGAGTCCTTGTACAATGATTTCATGGAGTTTATTCCAAACTGTGAAATAAGCCAACACGCATTAGATAGAATTAGCATTTTCAAGTCTTAAGAAACAGAGGGATAGATACTACTAGTGTTATCATTAATGCTACAAGGAGAGTTTGTAATAATCCTGAGTTCTATGATAGAGAAGAACGAGAGAGTAACAAGAGATATGTTTGCTTTAATCTCCCTCAAGGGTTTTACTTCATTATTGTTTATATTTTAGTTCCTCCTATAGTTAGGATAATTACTGTAATTCTAACTAATAAATATCGTGATGTGCTAAATAAGTGTGGACGTTCACACAATTTGACAAGTTAAAATAATTCCATTCCTTTTATTAATGCTTTAAGAACCTTATACTATAAGAATGGCATATTATAAGTATCAAATACTAGTTTAGAATATATTTTGATTTTAAATAAAATAATAGAATTGTATTTTACTTTTAATATAGGAAAAATTAAAATTGGCTAGATACGTTCTTTTTACAAATCAAGGAAATTACGATTATCTCCTAGATTATGTGATAAGATGCAATTAATCAGATCTATGTAATACAGATCTGACTAATATGTTTTATATAAGGGAAATAAGGAGCAAGAGGCCGAGAGGTTGAATATAAATTCATGAAGCCTCAATGAAAGTTCGAACCCCTCTCTATATAACTCATTCCTTTAAAGCTTATATTGACTAAGAATTCGGTAATTAAAACGAACAATACCAGAACGGTAATGATTGACATTGTAGAAAATACAAAATAAAAGTCTTCTATTAGATATGCGATATTAAAATAAGCCAAAAAAGTTGTAACTATTGAGATAGCAAATGTAATTATAACTAAAATCTTAATTACTAATTTCAATACGTTAATAGCATGTTCCAATATTTCATTAAGGGAATAAAATAATTTCACTGCTTTATTAATTGTAGTAGGAATTGATGAAATTCCATTCTCGGTAACCCGTTCAATCAAAAACTCTACCACAAATAAAAAGATATCTAAACCAAAGATTAGTGAATCTATCATTGAATAAGCAGAGTCTAGAGGTAGCAAATGGTCTAATGCATAAAGAAAAGTCAAGAGGATAGGGAAAATCGTACTATAGAAAATAAGTCCCAGAGATAAAGGTATGAGTATAATAATGATAAGTTCAACAGCGATAGGAAATAGAGAATGGAAAATAAAGCTTGGCAATAAATTTCTATTTCTAATAAAAACCCTAAAATAAAGAAAAATATATAGTACGTAGAGTATTATTAACCCTGCAATCGGCGTTAACAAATATCCAATATCGTTAGTGTAAGTACTAGTATTGTGTATTAACTCAGTTAACTCACTTTCAGAAACATTATAATACATAAGCTCGAATGTCGTATTGTTCACTGTTATTGATTCATTATCTGGTTTTATTTGCTGAGGCGATAAGAAATATTTCATTATAGAATTCTGTGTGTATGCATACGCATAAAATAAATTTTCAAAGCAAATAAAGTAAATTATTCCTAAGAAAATTATAGCGATCATGAATATAATAGAAACGATTGTGGCCAACTTCATAGTATGCATAGGAGCAAATCTCTTAAGCAAATAAAAATCTACTTTAGGAGTATAGCAATACAAATTCAGCATATTGTCTTAGGTATTACCAGAAGCTTTGTAGAAAGACGTTTATGTTATTTGTATCTATGAATGGTATAATCAGGTGAAAAGAAGTGGATTATAAAAAAGTTATCGACACTACCCAAAAGGTGCTTTATTATGTTAGATATGGAGTATTGGATAAAGGAATAGATCTAGTGAAAGCAATTACTATTTCTAGTATAATCAACGTGCTATTTGAAACCTTAAAATATTACAACTTGAGAGTACTACCACAAAATTCTTTTTTTTTTAGCTCTAACCTTAGTATCTCTTGTTCTCATCCTCGGAAAGGTTTTCAAATATCGCAAACTTTACGACGAAAACAAATTCTACGTCATACCTTACGTAGTAGGTGAAATAATACTTCTTGCTTTAGTCGTGAAGCCTCTAAATGCATCCTTGCCGACTGAGATAGTAAAAGACGCTATACCGCTGTTTATAGCGATAACGTTAACACGTGTTAAAAAATGAACTGAATTATAATCACACAATTCTTCTCAGATAAGGTGAGCAAGTTGAACCCAACTGACATGTTGGTTCCCTTATTTCTCACAAGTCTCACGTCACCCATAATTTCCGCATCAATTTCAGGGATAATATCATTCATAACTATCATTATATGTATATATGTAGCGATACGAAGTAGGAGTTAACAGAGTGGGAGTATTGAGAGCACTATTCAGGAATATTGAGATACCTCTAAAGAGAGGATATCAAAAAAAGCTACTTAACCTTCATGACGCGATATACGCATTAAAAAACTCCGAACTTTTTTTATATTTCCTCGCACTCGTAATTTTTACATTACCGCGTTATCGCTATCTATTGTTCATTCTTCCCTCTTTATTCAACATAATCTATATATTTCTGGATCCATTAGTATAGGATCGGCAATAACAAGGTTAATTAGAGTTAATTATGAACAAATTGCCTACGAAACAACGAAGAAGTCTCGGTCTTACTTAGACCCCTATTTCCTCCTAATGCTCAGTATTTTTCACTGCATTTGAAATTCTGGCTTATAGGCTTTACTCAAATATAAACCTCGAGAGTGTAATAGGGAATGAATTGATCACGATTGTTGCAGTTCAAGTAGTTAAGAGAGTTCTTATAGCGTCAAAACTGCAATGCAAAGAGGACTTTGAGTCAGTATTTTTTCTTAGTGGTGGTATAAGACTAAAAATTAAAGCACACACAAATAACGGTGTTGTAGAGGGAAAAGCGGTAGACATAAGAGACGATTTAGTTTTAGATACAGAAAAGGTGAAGTTTATATTGCTTGGAAGAACATAACCCATTATGAAGTAGTAAAAGAGGAATGGCAGGACTTTATAAGTTATAGCTAAGACGACAGTCAACAATAATGAGTTCTCACTGTTAGTAAACCTTAACATAAGTTAGCTTCTAACTCTCTCTTTTTCCCGTCGTTTGTCTCTAATCCTCTCATTTTCTTTTGAACAGTTTTATACTCCCCCGTACTTGAAGTTGTCACGTCACGTTTCCTCCTCGAGTAGTTCAGAAACACTTAGTCCTTACTTCCTCCTCATAAGCGAAACGGGATGAAGAAGAGAGTCTTGATTGTACTCTTAATTAAATCTTCTTCGTTATGAACCTAGTTATGAAACCCTTATCTCTTAATGTTATTGGGACAAGCTTCAACGCCTTCTCTAACGTAAAGTTTAATCATTATCCACTTCGTACGATATAATCACTCGTAGTCTTTCATCACCCTTCTCTCAGCACCTCTTATATCCGTTTTAACAATCGAGATTTTGTCTGATGATTTTATCGTAATACCTGACATGACGCCTTTTCTCGATCTTAAAGCTTTGTTCCTTCATCAAAAACATAACGTCGTCAATGTCATACAAGCCTTATCCAGTAAGACCACGTCCCTTAAGTTATCCATTTCCGCGTTTTTCGTAATAAGGACTCAACAGCAACTTAAACTTCTAGCAACTTATACAGCTAAATTCTCTGTGAATACTTGAGCGTCAAGCACTGTGTCGGTATTTTCTGTCTTTTAAAAAATTTTTCTTAAGCATATGAACTCCGTTCGCCGCTTATAACCCTCATGATCACGGCAATAAACTTCAGCTTAGAAGGTAAAAAAGACTCAATGATTTTTACATCTTCGATTATACTATTTTCAACAACTTAAACAATAGAGGAACGAGAAGAACTAACAAAAAGTCTAAATAGGGTGGATCCACGAACACCTCATAAACTCCTATCAACGGCATCATTACGAACAGTGTAATCTCCCTCCGACCGACCGACGGTGAAAGTGTAGGTCCTTGTAGCGTATAACACAATGAACAAGGAAGAAATTACGGAGACTATCACCTGAGACAGAGCACCACCTATTATACCTAGCCTCGGAATTAGAAGAAATGAAGTCGGTATGACTAAGCTAACGTTAAGAACAGACAAGACCAAGGAAGGCCTCAACGATTTTCTTATTGCGACTATGAAATCAGTTAAAAAAGACATTATTTGATAGGGCAGAGTCGAGGCTAGAAGGAGTAGAACTAGAACTTTTATCCCTTCTGCGTATTCCGGAAAGAATTTGTCCACGACAAATATTGCGACGGGTATCGATATTATAACGGCTAAGAAGGAGATTAGAGCTAGCACACGGAAGGAAAGCGAGGACATTTTCTTCTCGTCACTACCTAAAGCCTTGTGAAATGAAGCTGCAGGTAACAGCACTCCGCTCATTGAACCTAAAACCATATAAGGTACTCCAGCTACTAAAGCAGAAAATTGATACAAACCCAAGTGATGTGAGCCAAGTAAGTAAGCAGCTGTAACTCTGTCACCTTGTGAAGAGAGGAAAGTTACTGAAGAAGATAGATAAAGAGGTAAACTTTCCTTGAAGTGCTTATAGAGAAAGAAGGTCAGACTTCTATATAGTTTCGCGATTTAACCTCCTCATGCTCCTTGTCCAGCCCCTATGCCTAGAGCTCTTATCTGAATGGTGATTTAGCTTATCAAGTAAACTGCCCTTAAAAAGAAGAGAAGGTCGATTAATATCATCTTAATTATTGTTTTAAAAACTAATAGTTATTTAAAATATTTATCATCCCAAATTTAACGTGATTTGACTACCATATCCTAAAACATTATATTTAGTTATCGGATTAGCACTCATTACAATGCTACCCTCAAGAACAGCTTTTACTATCTCCTTCCTTTTCTTATTTCTAATGTCAAAACCCATGCCTATAATGCCAAGTTCTCCTATGAATTTATTAGCTTCATTTACAGGCAAAGGAGATAATAAAATTCCATTATTAGTAATCTTGCTACAGTTGAAGGTCTCCTTATCAAGTATACTTAGTTTTACTATCCTTCCTTCTCCACCTAGAAAAGCAATCTTACCATCTAATGCCATTTTAATTTCATTTTTATCACCGGTTAGAATGACATGAATTTCGGCATCTATCGAAACGTAATTCGCGATATACAACATTCCTTCTTTAGTAACCTTTTTATCCTTGTCAAGCCCTATTCCTAATCTAGGTTGAATGAATACAACGGATGATAAATCTTCTCTTGTTAATTCGCTCATTTCAGTATCTATCTTGTTATAGTCGATCTTCTCTTTATCTTCATCTTTATAAAACTTGATTATATCGTAAATTTCGTCTCTAATACTTTCAGATAATTTATCCAAAGGAGCTTTAATAAGAGTGAATACACCCCCTATTCTTAGTGGAACATAAGCGTAATTCTCTTTAACTAATAGAGGGCCACAAATCTCGTTTATCGGTTTCATGTTCTCCTTTACTTCATCTATCCAATTTTCCTTAACTACTCCTTTATATAATAAGGACGCTAACATTCCTGCTATTGTAGAGGGTCTAGGAATTAGTAAAGTTTTAGCATATGATGCCGGACCTTTAGTTTCTATATCAAATTCTCCAGAAGATCTTAGCATTAATGGCTCTAAAGGTTTAATTACTAAGGTTACTTTCTCACTCACTCTTCTCAGCCCCTAAGATATTGCTTAAAGTCTGAAATAGATTATAAATTAAAGTCTTAGAGTTATTATCAGATTTGATTTCAAGCTGTATTAAATCTTTATAATCATTAAAACTAAATTTTAATTTTTTATCTAACCTATTTCTACAGATCAAATAGTCTAAATATATAGCTAAGAGTTCATCTTTAATTTTTCCATTATTAAGTAATTCATCAGATAAAACATTGTAAATAACACTTTTTGATAATTTTTCTTGTTTAATTAGTTCATAAAGCTTACGTAATAGTTCTAGGCTCTTAGCAATACTATTGAGATATTCGTCAATATCACCTTCATCTTCATTAGGTCTCTTAATGGATAATGGAAGAACACTAGCCGAACCCCTATATTTAACTATCACTATATCCTTTTTATAATTCCCATATCTTATCCTCTCTTTCCCATCTTCAAGTAAATTATAAGAATCCTCCAATACCAACTGTAATGGGTATTTTATATGGGAAAAGTAAATTACATAGCTACGTCCTACTAAGGGAAATAAGCTAAAATATGCGTTATTTAACTTAACAAATCCCTTACTCTCGGTTTGCATAAATTCGCCAATATTATCCCTAATTATCCCCGCTATTGCTTTACGACTCTTTTCGACGAATTCTAAAGCTTTCTCCACTGGTAAAATCGCTAATAAGTCATCACCACCTGCGTAGACCACAAAACCATCTAAATCTTCTGCTAACTTTATCTCCATAAGTAATATTCTATTTAACATGCTACTAATGCTAACGTGCCATGACGGGAACAGAACCAGTCTATCTCTTCTTAGATTTTCATTAATAAATTCCTTGAGCTGATCTATTATGTTATTTGTCAATTTCTCTTCTTTTATTTCTTCTTTTATAATTTCTTTTGCTTTGCTTTCCTTATTATTTAACATAAGCTTCATAACGTTTTTATACGATCCCTCTCCCGCGTTTCCTAAATATCTCCTAATAGCATTCTCAACAACATTTTCTTTGCCATCTTTTTTACCACCGTAAAAGGTAGAGTCTATGATACCAGCAAGATAAGGAGTTAGCTTACCCTCTAATAAGTCGCCTAGATAATCTGTATCTGCTCTAATGAGGGCATAATAAGGTGATAAAGTCTTATCTCTTGTTCTTCCAAACCATAGGGTTTCTGGGTCTTTAAGAATTAAACATCTTTTATCCTCAGGATAAGTTTCATAGTATTTCCACAAGGATATCATATCTCTTATTTCCTTGCACTCTAACTCCTCATTTTTAAACGCCTCATATTTTTTGTAAGATGCTATGTGACTCACTGACGGTATAAAAACTCTTTTACTTTCTATCTCTTCTTGTCCAAATTCCTCATTATTTACTAGAACTTTAAATACCTCCGGTCTCATACCCAATCCTCGTTTAATCAAACACCACGGACACAACTTCTCACCTGGTGAAAGTACAACCTTTAAATCATCAAGCTTTTCATCACCTATTTGTTCCCCTATAATTCCCTTAACAAATTCCTTATACTCTTCATCACCTTTAGGTAAAATCAAAATAGCTGGTAATATACCACAAACACTGCAATACTCAAATCCTCTACTACTCTTTCCTATGGCATCTTTATAATACTCAAAGTTTGATAGCTGAGTGGCTGGAGAAGTACGGGATAACTTATGCTTCTTAAACTCACTAACTAGTTTAATATATTTATTATCAAAATCCATATAATCAGGTTCCTTGTCTTCATCCTTCTCGTCGTTAGGTATTTCTGTAACAATAACTCTCAATGCCAACGGGGGCTTTTCCTTGAATTCTTGTACGCTGGTTATACTCATTACTTTATGGAAAACAGCCCAGAAATAATCATTGGGATTTTTGGAAGCATATTCTATTAGGAAACTTACTAATTTTTTCCATCCTTCTCTGAACTTCTCATCTACATAATTACGGATACATTTCTCATATTTGTATCGAGAATTCTGATCTCTTTCGCATTTAAGATTTAGTTCTCTTTCAACATACCCTATTCCTGGCAATATTAAAGTGGCTCTAGCTGGGATTATAGCGTATGGAGGAATACCTGCTTTGTTGATCTCTTCAATTTATTTCATAAGCATGATATGATACATTGAGAATTTTTCAGTAATTAATATTTATTTCAACGTTATTCGCAAGCTCACACCCTAATACCCGGAGCTCTACCAACTAAAGAATTAGCCAAGTGGACCATCCATGCATAAGCCCAGAACTTGAGCTTAGCCTCAA
>NZ_JBBHKU010000042.1:0-11001 GCF_037389295.1 Stygiolobus sp. RP850M
CCCAAAGGCCTACCACACTTAACAACATGATGACTACCACAAGAGGGACAAGAAACGTCTTTCCTAAATACAGGCTTCCTACCCATAAGTAATACTCGTTATACAAATATAAATAACTTAATGACGACACTATCTCCACACTCCCCGGAGGAAGAGGAAGAATTGGCCTAATTTTACCCGCAAATAACGCTGCAATGGAGTATGATATGTGGAAAATGGCTCCAGAAGGGGTGACAATTCACTCAACCAGGATGAAGCCCACAAGGGGATGTGAGCCTGAAAACGTTGAGGAGTTCGAAAGGGAATTAAAATATGTTTCTTCTTTACTCGAGGAGGTGTCTGACATTATTGTATACGGTAGAACATACGGGACCCATAAACACGCTGATGTAATCAGGAAGGCAATAAAAAAAGAAGTCATAATACCCGAGGAGGAGGTATACGGATTATTAAAGGAACTTAAAGTGAAGAAAATATGGGTAGGTACTCCGTACGTTAAGGAAAGGACGTTGGAAGAGGTCGAATATTGGAGGTCTAAGGGCTTTGAAGTAATAGGCTACGACGGTTTGGGTAAGGCAAAAGGCGTTGATATTTCAAACACTCCCGTATTCACGGTGTATAGACTGGTTAAGAGAAATATAGATAGGGTGATTAATGCTGACGCGGTGTACATAGCATGTACTGCTTTGTCTACTTATGAGGCAGTGACTTATTTATATGAAGATCTAGGTATGCCGGTGATATCTGAAAACACAGCTACTATGTGGGGATCATTAAGAAAATTAAGAATAAAAGGGAGAATTCCAGGGATTAACATTTAGAATTATATTGGAGTAAAGTTATTTATAATAGTCAGTTACCTTAATAATCAATTCTTATTTGAAATTAAAGAGCTTTCACTTACTTTTAAACATATTGAATTTAGGATAATAATGTTTATATACAAGAAATTAAAATAGCGAAATATATGCTAAATTCCGTTAGGCTCACTCTCAATTCACCTAGATCTGAAATCATGAAAATCTTTACTGATCCTTTTAGACTTAGTGGGGTTATCTCCCACTTTGTAATTCTTCAAGCTTATGATGATAACCTCGGTAGGTTTGTAAGTCCTTCGCAAGCACTTAAAGATAAAATCCCCAATCTCTACAAAGTCTTATATGTTTTCGGCACTCCAGACACCGGTATTAAAACTCTAATCGGGACATTAAAAGGGCCTGAAATAATTACCGGTGGAGTTCAGTATAAAGGTAAAGACGATGAAAACACTTTTGAACTTAATATGCAAATTATGTCACAAGAGATAACTAGCAAGACGGTAGTTACTATTACCACTAATTTAGTTTATAATCCGTCTATAAAACATAAGCTGTTTGGAAAGGAAATAAAAGAACTTAAAGACCGATTTAACTTCCCCGAACATATCGTAAAAGAACACATAGTACCCTACTTAAACTTGACCTACAAACTTGAAGAAGTAGTGTATCTGCTGTCGGAGTAATGCACTCACTTTTTATATCGAGACTGTTAACAGTGAATGAAGTGAAAGGCGAAAGTAAGGGTACAAAAAGGAGATTTCATTTCTATTTACCCGAAGAGAAGATTGTCCAATACATTGCAAAGATCATAGAGGTTATTCTACTTGTAGCCATAGGAATAGTTATAGTGTACACAGTAATAGATATTTTCTTGTTAATTCCTTCAGGCCTGCTGAGCGAGATATTCGGACTTGTCGGTAACGCGTTTCTTGTTGTAGTACTTCTTGAGCTATTTCAAAGTATAGTAGACTTTGGAAAAGGGAGAGGGAGGAGTGTAGTATACGTTATGGACGCTACCATGAGCTTCGTCCTAAGGGAGGTCATCATCGAATTAATCAACGGAGTGAGCAGCATGTCTGATCTTTTATACTTGGCCTCCATAATCCTGCTCGTAGCACTCAGTAGGTTCCTGATCTCCTTCAGGCTCACGAAAAAAGGGCGTAAACATTAGGTGCAGTTTTCCGTTTTTGTTAAATTATATTAAAAAGCTTTAATTTAATCACCACAATGTTAATGATTATGATAGACGTAAATGACTTCCAACCCGTATTAAGGATGGGCATTACGATAGATGAAGAGGCATATATTGCGAGGAAACTTTCCTCAATGATTGACATAAAAAAAGAGAGGATTCTGGACATAGCTCCGGGTAACTGTTTGATCCCTATTTATCTTTCCTTAGAACTTAATAAGGAGATAAGCGGAGTTGACGACTGGAAGTATTTCAAGAAGGATGAGGCTGAGAGATTGATAAGAAAGTATGGTGCCAGAGTGAATTTGTTTTATGGTCTCCCTCAAATCCCCTTTAAGGATAATAGTTTCTCTCTAGTTTACAGCGTAATGTACTTTTACAACCTAAAAAGAGAGATAATGAAAGTACTTGTTTATGAGATAAGGAGAGTTCTTGAAGGTCAAGGTACTGTTCTAATAGTAGATCCTATAATGACTAGAGGGAAGATAAGAAAGGAGATGGAAGAGGGGAAATTTAAACTTGTAGAATATACTGAAGCAAATGCGTTATCTTTTAGTAAATGGGAAAAAATTAGTTAACTTCGTCACTCCAGCCTATAGTTAAACTTAGATTTAGAGATACCTAAGAGTACTACTCCAACTAGAAGGATGAGTATAGGAATGAAAAATTTAGGCTCTGGTGCAAGTTGGTTAAAGTAAGGTATATAATTAATGGCGGGCGTTACGTCTATCAGGAATATTATTATCGACAGAATAGTAAGGAATAAGCCCGTAATTAGTGTGGTATAAGAATACGTGTACTTTACGAATAGGTCATGCCAGTCTACTTCTCTTGTCTTAACTAAGTAAGCTCCGTTCTTCATGAAAGTAAGGGAGTAATCCTTTCCGATCATGGCGAAACCGTTCATGCGGCCGAAACCTAATTCCCTTGCTTCCTCATTACCCTTCTTGACGTTGAACTTTATTATCTCAGCCCACTCCTTTGGATTCTCCACGTTCTTACTTTCTACCACATTTCCCTGGTCGTCAAATTTGATATGTCCAACATAACCCTTGAAAGTCACGTTAAACACCTCCGCTATTCTCGATTGCGAATTTTATTACATAGTCCCAGTTAGTCTCCTTAGCCCTTACAAAATATACCATGTCCTTAATTACCGCAAGTCCTAAATCATCGACTATCATGGCATATCCTAATAAGGGGTCTAATAGCTTAAGTCTCTTAGCCTCTTCTTTTCCTATTTCCATGTTTTCCTTAAGTATCTTAGCTAACTTAGATAAGTCCACTTTAGTGATGTCCATTCCATAAATCTTCTCCAAGTGTTCACCGCTAAAACGGTAAACTGCCAATAAACCTGGTATTTTTTGGAAAGTAATTTGTGACATTTATTAATATTTTGAATTTAGGCTTTAAAAATATATCTTTGAAATTAGTCTAATATTATTAAAAAACAAGACTTATTTACTTAAACATCAAGCAAAAAGATAGTAGTTTTTATAATCTTCTGGCTCCAAAAACTCGTTTGTGAAGTCCAATTTGCAGTATCAACCCAGAAGCAGTTACAGTTAAAACAGGAGGGGTGGAGACACAGTAAAAAATTTAGAATAAATAAAAAAGTTCGGATTTTATAGCGATTTGAAGAAAAACCCTGTAGTACTAAAGAAAGATCCCACGAAACTCAGGGCCATTATATAAGAGTATATCGGGTCTAGGCTCGAGTAGAACAATAAACCTCCGGCTGCAGCTATTCCTATAAAAAGGATATTGGCGGTTGATAGGTAAAAAAGCACTTTGTCTTTACTTATCGTCCCTAAAGCAAATAACGCAACACCCAGAAAAGCCGTAAGCATTGCGAAACTTATGTGGAGCGATAATAGTGCTGATTGATAAGCGTTAATTAAAGGAAATTTATCATAAAGTAGAGTGGCTAAACCGAAAGCGAAAAGAAACGTTAAAGAAAGGAGTTCTAAGCCTGCAAATATAGTTACTATTCTTGATCTTTGATAGAGTGCCATACTTATCAAAATTATGTTAATAATTAATAGTTAAAAAAGTTTAGCTATATACTCATATAATGTTGGCTCTTCTGGGTTACTTCCACGGTGATCGCCGTAGATGAAAATAGCACACCTAAAAATCCGATACCCATCATTAATGCATACATAGGGTCTGTATAACCGCCGAAATAGAATAATCCCTCAAATGCAGCAAATATACAGAATAAAACGTTAAGTAATCCTAGAGCTTTCAACTTAAGGTTATTACTGCGCATCGCAGCAGCAAATATGAAAAAGCTTAGTATTACAACAATTGCCGCACCATATATATGGGCTGTTATCGCATTACCTACAAGCCCTAAGTTAAAGATAGGGATTGCCATTCCTGCACTGTAAAGTACGATGAGAACTATAAGTTGGAATATGGTAGGCATTAGGATGTAATTTTCAGAATACATTAAGCTTATGGTTCTATTTATAAAATTTGTTACACTCATCAAAAAATACTATACAAGTGTAATTAAAAAATTTTACCTTAACTTTCTAAATAGGTATAAAAATAGAAGCGAAGCGAAGAGCATGTAAAATCCGGCTGCAAAGATCGTAGCTGACTCAACACCAACAGTATTGTTTGTAAAGAAGTTAAAGGGAATTGATAAGAACACAAAAAAGATGAATCCTAGAGAGGCTAACAAGGTGTAAACAAATAAACTCTTATTCATTTATTTCACCGGGAAGGTCTCCCAGATTATATTATACGCTATAAATAGTGCCATTGCAATAGTTCCCCCGAAGATTAATCCGAGAACGAAAAGACCCAACTTGGTCATTTTATCACCCCTGCTGTTGGAACGGATTTCCAAAACTTGTTAATAACCTTGTGTAACAATTCGTTGGAGTCTGTCCTTTTTGCAGTAGCAACTTACTACACCCTGTGTTCTCGTCGTAGCTTGAAAGAGTTGCGAACCCAGACAAATCATTACTCCTGCCCAAAATAACAGGGGCGTTAGGGTTCATACCAACGGCATAAAGATAGTCAGTGTTTGGGTCCCAATAGAGTTGAACGTAAGGCAAGGGTCTTACAGTCGGTCCAGTCACTACATTAGCACCTTTATATGGATCGTAAGTGGAGCCATGACAATCACAATGTATAACCCCGTAATTAATGCCTTGGGATACGATTATGTTGTATACATCAGAGGGGATGTAGTTAGGGAAAGGTCCATTTGGCTGAACTAGATTAGGCGGATAATAATGGATTTCTGGAGGAATACAGCCTAGATGTTGACATATAGCACTATAAGCTACAATTGACTTATTTGGCCCTACTCCTCCTGGAAAAGTATACGTTGCACCATTTTCTGGGATTGTAACAGTTGTAGACGGTACCGCCACTGGGTTTCCGTTCTTATCACCAATGTTTATCAAGAAAGTTATATCGCCCTGCATAGGGTATTGAAAGACTAAAATCGCTGGGTTGTTTACTGGTAGCTTAGAGGCCTCTATTGGGTTTCCGTCTGAGTCTGTTACTATCATCCACGGAAAATCCTTAAGTGTAATTTCCGGTTGGTTTAAGTAACCGAGAACGGGTAGTACGGAAACCACCGCCAATGCTCCTATTCCTATTAGTAGTCCTTTTAAGAACATCCTCCTCTCGGGGCTTAACGGGCCTACGTTGTCTTCAGCATATTTAAAAAGATAGTCTCTCCCTTTCTTTATGAACGCTTTCTCGTCGAATTTTGTAGGTGGATTCCTCATTTTATAAATGAGACGGTGTAAAAATATTAGGTCATCCCTTTTGAGAACGAAAGGTTTCATTTCTTTTCACAAATTTAGTTATAGTTGAAATCTTTAAATTTTTATTTTATATCTTTACAAACTTACAATATTGTTCTTATTGATGATTAAAACTATTCATAATGTTTAATGTAAATCTTTAATACACAGATTAAACTATGTTAAATTTACATTTATAATGCTAAATTATTTTATTTATATAAACTAAATTTCAAAAATAAATAAATCACAGAAAAAGTTAAATATAATGATAATTACAATAGAATTTAGGTGAACGAGTATAACACTAGCTGATAAAATAAAACATGAAGCCGAAACGGTATGGTTTATCGTTATGCTTGCAATAAGTCTAGGTTATTTCTCATGGGAGATAGTCCAAATTCAGGCAGGCACTAATGTAAGCTTCAGATATGGTTTACCACTTTACAGTGGTATGCCCAAACAAGCTCAGGAGGCTGTAACATATTTCAATGCACATCCTCCAGTAAACCATACTTCCGAAGTCGTCGACGGCATTCTCGTAGTTAATATGACAGCTTATCAATACTATTACTCGCCTAACCTAATCAAAGTCACCCCCGGACAACAAATAGTTCTGATCATTAACTCGCCGCAAGTTATAACCGGGATATACTTACGTTTACCTAATGGTGTCATAAACGTTAATGCAGTACCCGGAATACCGAGTTACGTATACTTCGTTGCACCTACTACACAAGGTAACTATACGTGGTATGAACCCGAATACGCGGGTTACGCTTTTTCAACAAATATGACCGGAGTTCTGGAGGTGGTTTAAATGGCTTACACTCTTGCTATCCAATTTGAAAAAATTAAGAAAGAAATATCTGTTTTCCTCGGTAAATTAAAGAGTTTTGCACTACCAAAAGACACGTTGGGAGTAGTCTGGCTTTTCACACTCGGTACTGTGGGCTGGCTGATAATTGTAGGAATGGCTGCTATGAATATGAGGACGTATCTTGTTTATCCCGATAACTCGGCAGGAATTGGCCCCACGTACTATTTATCTCTCACGTTACACGGATGGAGTGCAATGTTCGGTGTTGTTCCTGACGCTGCGTTTGCCGTAATAGCATTTTCCATGTATAAAAGCGGGTTATCAACAGTAAATGCAAAAAGAATTGCGTACTTGTTCTGGGCATCTAACTTAGCTCTAGTCTTCGCGCTTTTAGGTGGTCCTGACATGAGCTGGTATATGTATCCACCTCTTGCAATAGAGGAGAACAGTGTCTTCAAAGCTTTCCTGATATATCAATCCCCAGTCCTAATAGGACTTGCCTACATTGCTTTAGCTATCAACTCCATAGGAGGTACTATAATACCGATTATCCTCCTCGCTGACGCATACGCTACTAAACCTAAGAACCAGAAGCTGAATATATTCGCTGCTTACGGTGTAGCTTTTGCAGCAATAATAGCCTTAACCATGCCAGCTCTAAGTGCTGCAGAGTTATGGTATGCACTGTATTTCTTAGCTGGGATCCCGGTTGACTCATTGCTTTGGCTAATCCTCTTCTGGTTCTACGGTCATCCGGTAGTATATTACGTCCCGTTCCCACTGTTTGGAGCCTTATATTACTATATACCCAAAGCTGCTGGAAGAGAGTTATACAGCGAAAAGTGGGCTAGGATGAACATATACCTACTCGCGATAGGTTCGATGTTGATATGGGTTCACCACCTGCAAACTTTCCCTCTACCAGTCGTCCTGAGGTTATGGGCTAACTTCGCTACCTTGATCCTTGCTGCTGGTTCAGGTTTAACCGTGCTTAATCTAGGTCTTACTGTCCTCCTTTCGAATGGATACAATTACAAAGACCCGATAAGTATGTCGTTCCTGATAGCATTCATAGGATTTATTCTGGGAGGTGTTCAAGCATTACCTCAACCGTTCGACATAGTTAATCCCATAATTCACAATTCATATTTTATAGTAGGACACTTCCATTTAATAATATGGACGCTGATAATTGTAGGTTTTACAGGGGTATTCCTAGATCTCCTGAAATCCAGTAATGTCAATTTTGACTACTCGAAGATAGCTTCTAGATTAATCACAACAGGTATTCTACTCTGGACGGTTCCTTTTATGACGATAGGGTACTTAATGTCTGTGGAAGGATACCTAGGAATGCTCAGGAGAGTTATCGCATATCTAGCAATTTTCGAACCGTTTAACTTAGCTATTTCCCTCTTAGCGGAAATAGGAATACCCGGATTAGTATTAGCTATTTCCTCTGCAATAGGTGATTATGTAATGAGAAAAGTAACTGTCGGTACAGATGTTTCTGTTCAGACTTCAACCTCGATTTCAATGAATATAGGAAAAGAGGTGAAAGTGGATGGCTGAGAAGGAAAGAGGGTTAGTAGAGGACATTTTAGATAGGGTCGGTGTTAAAGAGGCTCCGTTTTTTAAGACCCCTGACTATATGTATAATCCTTCCTATTGGTTAGGGGCTATGGTTGCTGGCGCATTTATTTATACAGTTATTACTGGATTGCTCTTACTACTCTACTATCAGCCGTCTTACGCGTATCAGTCTACAATGAACATAATATACCACGTACCGTATGGGCCAGTACTTCTCTTCAGTCACCTTTACGGCTCTTATATAATGATAGTTCTAGCATACATTCACATGTTCAGGAACTTTTACGTAGGGGCTTACAAGAAGCCAAGAGAGTTACAATGGGTTACTGGAGTCCTTTTGTTACTCCTAACACTAGGTGCATCATTTTTCGGGTACAGTCTAGTTAGCGATGTGCTCGGAGTAAATGCAGTAGACATAGGAAGTGAGTTGATGGTGGGTACTGGGTTCCCTGGTGCGACCGTAATTGTTAACTGGCTATTTGGACCAGGTGCGTTAGCATCGATTTCAAGTAGTCCCTTAACTAGAGCTGAACTATTCGATAGATTACTTGGTTGGCACATAGTATTAGTCTTCTTAATAGGAGCCTTATTCGGATTCCACTTCATGCTCTCTGAAAGATACGGTATGACTCCGTCTAAGAAAGAGAAGTCTAAGGTTCCCGCTTATTATACAAAGGAGGAATGGAGTAAGTTTAACGAGTGGTGGCCTAGAAACGTAGTGTATATGTTATCAATAGTCCTTACTACATGGGGAGTTATACTCTTCGTGCCTAATTTGTTGGCAAATATAAACGGCTTACCGATAGTTATTAACCCTTACCCTGCACCGCAAGCCGGTACTCCACAAGCATCTGGAGTGCAGCCTTATCCGCCTTGGTTCTTCCTATTCTTGTACAAGTTTGTTGACTTCGAATTACCAAATGGTCAACCCTTAACTCCAGCCATGGTAATTGCAGCCTTAGTGTTCATGTTACTCGTTGTAATGTTACTGCCGTTTTATGAAAACAGCCAGTGGATGTATTTAAGGAATAGGAAGTTCTGGGTCTGGGTAATGACTCTAGCGTGGATATATCTAATAGAACTCAGTATCTGGGGTTATTACCAACCTGGTGTCCCAGCTCCCTTCGATCAACAAGTAGAACTGTTAGGCCCCCCGGCGGTAATAGTAGGACTTGTAGTGTTATTCTGGGGAAGAAGGGATAAAAACGATGTAAGTAAAGGAACTTGGTTCAGCTCTATCAAGTCTCTTAAGATGTCGCCTTTCACCGTGTTAATGGGCTCTGTAGCCGGTTTAGCTTTTACGGGAACTTTAGTAAACTTCTTCGAACAACCAGTTCTAGTGAACCTTATTGCTTTGATCCCACTTGGTATATTCACTTTCATATGGGTCTACAAGCTCGGTAGGGCGATAATAAGGAACGAAAGCACAACAACCTCCATGGGAGGTGGGTATAAGAGGAAAGACATTGCGTTTGTTGGGATAGTAGTTATTCTAATTGTAGTAGCTATTTTGGCCGGTCTTATGTGGACTCTACCTTCAGTAGGTCCTCAAGCAACATATGCCGGTATGGACTTAGGAGTGATATTAATGCTATTCGGAGGGGCCCTTCAATTATATCATTATATAATATATGTAAAATAAGCTGAGCAGTTGAAAATTGTAAGTTGAGTATTTTTTTCTTTTTCTTAAAATATTGAGAAACAAAGGAGAAATATGATTGTCTCTTTCTTATCTCAAAAGTAGAATTCTAGATAATGCTCCTTTAAACCACTCTAACTTATCAGGATCTAGGTATTTTATCCTTTCATCATAAGGGAATACGAAAGCTTTTTTGAAAACTCCTTCCTCATATATCAATTCTAAAACTTGATCTTCTACAAGGGATATATTTTCTGATGGTATCATGTTAACAATTAAGACTCTGTCACCCTCATTCCACTTTTTTGCATATTCTATAGTTTCGGAAAGTCTGGTCATGTCTGTCAAGACACATTAATGTTTTCAGTGGTTATGTGGTCTTGAAACTTTATTGAATTAGCCTGTGGGTCAATGTTTGTGAGCAAGTCTGAAATAAGTATATTCCAAATAGAGCTATTACATATAATTCGAGACTTATCCTCGTCTATTTCTAGAAAAGAATCAGAATATAGGTACTTGTTTATATTAAAATAATCCACAATATCGAACTCATCGTCGACAAGAACTCTAACTGTCTGGAAGGGATCTAGCTCTTCTATCAAAAAAGGGATCTCTAATGAATTTAAATAATATGCAGTAAGAACTGTGAACGTTGACTTTCCTATCTTGCTTATGGAACTCAAGAATCGTAATCCTTTTCTCCTATAATATGTCCTTATAACTTAATCAAAAATAAGTATTAACTTCAACATAACACAGATTCAGATGTCTTCATATATTTTTTCCTCTTTATCAAAAATTATTCTTTGTCAGAAAAGAAAAATTATTAATTGTACTCCTTTTATTGAAATAAAATATTTCATGAAGCTAATTAAACTTTAAATAAAAGGTGAATCTTCTGGTCGTATTAAGCTTCTGGACTATGTGTGTTTTAGGAAAAAGTTTTAGTAACTATGCTAAGAGATATCATTGATGGCTAAATCAAAGAAGAGTAAAAAGGAGAGTAAGCTCATATATATACCTTTCATCATATTCGTAGTAATATTAGCTTTTCTAATAATCTTACCTTCCATAAAGCCTCCTACAACCCAGGCAAGCGAATCATTTCCATTCCTACATTTTGTTAAGGTCTCAAATCAGGACTATGCGTCATCACCGAATATTGT
>NZ_JBBHKU010000043.1:0-12316 GCF_037389295.1 Stygiolobus sp. RP850M
CACCAAGATAAAAACCCCGTGCTCACCCTTAAATAGTATTACGCGAAAACAATTTCTTACAGAACGAGAAAAGATTGTTGAATAAAATTATATTAAATTAACAAAATTGTTGACCACACTCTAGCGGAGAGATGGTGAGATGAGAACACTTGAAACAACCTAAATATCGGTATTCTTATGCTTATTTAATTTTCTTATAATTAGATATTTGAGACGACAAGTGAAAATATTCCAGCTTTCTCACTGTGATCATTATTTTCTTGGTACCTCCACCATTTTTATAATGCCTGCTAATATTTTGGTAAGGAGTTTTCAAACTAGGTCATAATCTCCTCACCAGCGACCTAGTGTTATCGGATTAATTTTGGTTTGATTTTCTATAGTAATTATTACCATCAACTTTGATCACCTTTTACTACATTAGTAAACCACGATTAAAAAGAATTTGTTTAGTTAATAGTTTTTAACTTAATCCATCGTTTTTATTACCATTTGCTGAATTTAAATTATGGAATTAGAGAAATCTATGATAAAGAGGTTTTCGTTCTCTCCAACTGCAATATCTTATTTACTCGGAATGATGTTACTGGACTCATTAGGACTTTATTTTGCACTAAATAGTATTAAAAACGTAAATGCAGGAATAATATGGTACAGTGTTGCGATATTACTGTTGGTAGCTAGTCTGTCTACAGGTTTTAGCATTACTGTAGTCTACCAGTCCTCTGCATTAGCATACTTCATGAGATTTAGTAAACTTAGAATGTCTAACTACATCCTGAGTTTGTTCATAGGTTCGCTCGTCTCAGCAGTCACGTACTCGGTAATTTTCGCAGCACTCATTACACCGTTAATAACTAAACTAACACTTAACCATTTTTACGAAATTATCAGGGTCGATAATATTCTACCTTTTATAGCCTCAACTTTAATCTCAAGTCTCTTCATCTTATCCTTGACCTTCACGATTACCGCAACACTACTGGTTAAGGTAGGTGCTAAAGCGTCGAACTACGCTTACTACATCTTCTTTTTGTTGTTAGCAATTTCAGAACTCTCGCCTTCAGCCTCATCATCACTTAACCCCTTTTACGAAGCTGAAAATATAATTTCGTATTCCCTCATCCACGACACCATAAGCCTTTACTCCGTTGAAGAAGCATCACTGGCGATAGTCTTACTGTTACTAGGGAATTTGATTTTGAAGAAGATTAAAGCACTAAGACTGGAGGAGGTGGTGTGGTGATGTTGGAGATCAAAGATTTATCTGTCGTTTTTGAGGATTTTACGGTCTTAAGAAACATTAACTTAAAACTAGACAATCAATTGTGTGTAATATTAGGTCCTAATGGTTCCGGGAAAACTACATTGTTAAGAGCTATATCTGGGATAATCCCATACAAGGGTTCAATTAAGATAAACGGCAAGGAGGTCAGGAGTGCTAAGGGAGTTTTAGAGTACTCCACAAACCTTCCAGAGGTGTACACCATAGGTAATTCCGCATGGGATACTGCGAAAATAATAGCGGAGATAAAGGGCGGAGATTTGAAAGAGTTCACAAACATCTTGGATTACCTAAACGTAGACAGAAAGGTGATACACAAGCCAATGTATAAGATGTCTAGTGGGCAGAAGAGTTTAGTATCGTTAGCACTTGCACTTTTTACGAGGCCTCAAATAGTCACTATCGACGAGCCTGTAGAGAATGTCGACGTGAATAAGAGGGATAAAGTGATATCGTTATTACGTGAAAGGGTAAAAGAGGGTATTATTGTAACACACCAAAAGAAGTTAATCGAGATGTTGTATAATAAGAAGGAAGTGATGGTTTACACGATAGTTAACGGTGAGCTTGTTGAAGGTGATAAAATGTAATAGAAAAGCGAGGGGAAAAGATGTACAGCATGCTGGGTTGGTTGCTGGTTTAGTTGTTGGACTTCGAGTGAAGTTAAAAAACCTTAACCTTAGTCTAAGTTTAAAATGTCCGATGAGAAAATTAAGTATGAGGTGAAAGAATTATCACCAGCAAGGAGATAGATATTCAAAAGTCCCTAGAAATAAGTCAAAACATTTATCATCGCGTTATGCTTAACGTGGCAAAGATAGTATTAGATTTTATAGGGCTTGGAAGTCTTACTACTTTCTTACTCACAAGCCTTGTCTCAAACCCTCTCACTTTTAACATCAGCATACTATTATTTTCTACAATATACGTGTTTATTTCTTTAAGGATGAGTAGGTTTGTGTACCCGTATGTCAAGACATTAAACTCTCATAGGTTAATAGTCAGAAAGTTTCCCTTCATGGTTAAGCTGACTTACGCAGTTTCTCTTGTAGTACTTTACGTCCTATTTCTACTCTCTTTTTACATCCCCGTCTTGTCTAATTTCCCAGCTTTCCTTGTAGGTGTCTACATATCTTTCATCGGAAGCCAGTTAATCGCTACAATAAGGTTCTTGAAAAAGGAATCCTTAGAATACGTTCTAGTGGCGTCGTATATTCTTTCAGGGGCAGCTATTATAATATCTCCTTTTCACATGATAGCCCTCTTAATTCCCCCAATCTTAACTTTTTTGTACAGATTGTTAAGGAGGGTTGAGGAATGGAGTTAGAGAAATTAATAAAACTGTTGAAGGATAATAAGGAGTTAAATGTAGGAGTTAGGTTAGGGATTCTGCTGGGTCTTTATTATACTAGGTCTGCATGGTTTAAGGAATTGTTAGATGCCACAAGGCTAAATAAGAGTGAACTGTATCAGCACCTTAAGATCTTGCATAAGAGTGGATATGTGGAGATTAAATATATCCCTACAGTTGAGGGTAAGAGGTTGAAGGTTTTTATAACTAAAAAGGGCGATGAATTAATAAGACAAGTATTAGAATTAATAAGAGAAAAGTAATCTTGTTGCTTTTAGAATCGTCCACCTTCCCAGACTACTGAAAAAAGTAGATATTCCTTAAGTTACGACCTTTTTACGTAAAGGGGTTTCCTATACGAATTTAGGAATAAGCTTATGGGATGAAAAGCATTCAAGAGACTGTAGAAAAAATAAGCTCATCTCCTTCTTAACAGGACAAATATGCCGAAAACTACTACAACTACTATTATACCGACAATTATAGGTAAGGTCGGAAAGCCTTGTGGTTTAGTCGATGTAGATGTCGATGATATTACTGATGTCGCTGTCGTGGTGGTAGAGATTGGCAAGGATGTCGTTGTTGTTGTAGTTGTCGTCGTGTTAGTAGTGGAAGGCGAGATAGTAGTAGTCGTTGTTGTTGTAGTCGTTTCAGATTGTGTAGTCGTTGTAGTCGTTGTTGTTGTAGTCGTTTCAGATTGTGTAGTCGTTGTAGTCGTTGTTGTTGTAGTTGTAGTATTCACAGGTTGCTGTACCGTAACGTTAACCATTTTGCTTACAGATGCAGAGCCGAACGCATTGCTAACTATAGCTGTAACATTATAAATCCCGCTTGAATTTACGGTATAATACGCATCCTCCCCAATACTGTAGACTCCCACAAGACTTCCGTTTACTAGAAACTTTACGTTATAAACCCCTATTAATGTTGAATTTGGATAAAATGCTGAGATAACGATAGTAGAGGATCCAATCCCCTTAATTGCATAGGCCTCTAATCTAGGCGGCGAGGGTTTTGTGAACGGTATGGTCATGAAAGACGGAGTCATGCTTAAAATTCCGCTCGTTTTCGAAAAGGTCGTAATATATGACACAATTTTGTAGTAACCTGGATACACTAGGATTCCTATGGGGGTTATTATCTGACCAATTGAGCTAGTAGGTGTTGAATACGTAGTGTATTTTATCCATTTACCTTGAATATTGACATAAGTATAAGCTGTGAAGCTAAGTAATATGGTACCGGTTACTGTTGATGCAGATAGACCGGTTACTGTTGCTGATGCAGATAGAACGAATAAAGTCGAGTTACCGAATAATTCTACATATTTAATGTTAGGGGTTACACTTATGTTTATGTTTCCTATCTGCTCTCCTAAGTAGTTATACACTACTATACTATCGTTGCTGTAAAGGACTACAAACTCGGAATTTGAGGAATTCATCACCGGTGTCGCAACTATAAAATCAGTTATGTTTTTGATAATTTCTCCGTTAGTAGTGTTTATTACAAGGATTTCATTCCCCAAGAGTTCACTCCCCACACCGCCGTTCGTTATTCCTTCTAAACTTACTGCGTCCTTACCTAAAGCTAAGGGAATCAAGGGCGTGAAGTTCTCTATTTCTAGGTTTATAACACTCCCTATTTTTCCATTATAAATACTTACAATTGTGCTATTTCCTATTGCATAAGTGTAAACACCGTTACTTATCACTTGCCAATAGCTTACATTTGACGCAATTGTACTAACGTTAAACGCTTCTCCGTTAAATGTGATGAGGTAAAGTGATACGTTTTTGAACAACAAGGGTAGTTGAAAGAGGCTGAAGAGCGAAGAAAGACTAGCGTTAGAAAGGGTGATGTTATGAGAAGTTCCTAATGCGAATAGGACTACTTTACCGTTTACTACTCCACCACTAATACTGGTAATTCCAAAGGGCAAGTCGAACATTTTACCAGAATAATTGATGAAAGATTCTGGTTTAAGCGAAATCAAGAAACCCTCGTTTGTGACGCTATATACTCCAGTTAGGTTAGTAAAAGGAATAAGGTAATGTCCTTGATAATAAATTGCTGAGGTTAACTGTGGGGCAACCATGGAAAAACTGATGTTTGTGGATTGTACTTGCGAATTAGCAGTAACTGGTAAAATTAGGATGATAAGTAGTAATATAAAAGGGGCAAACCCCTTTTGGACAAACCCCTTTTCCATGATGTGATTAACAAGTTTCAATTATATAAAATTATTCATAAGATAAAGCTGACTAAGCTAGAATGAAGTTATAATGTAATTTTAACTTCTGTACTTAAAGTGTTAACCCGTGGCAGGACTTTCCCAGCTCCACCGTAAGCTAATGGGTCATAAAAAGTCGCTTAGTAAGCCGATTAAGGGGAACATCACTACCCTAATGAGCGGTCATCGGTTTGGAGATCATCAACAACAGCTATTTCGGTTTGGTAATACCTTCAGGCGCAAACATGTTAGGACAAATTTAGAACTAATTAAAAAGACGAGTGGTTACGTAGAAGCGTTACAGTCTATGTTAACAGTAAATTTTCAGTCCCTAATTAACAATCAATCTCGTTTTAAGCCTCTCTTCCACATGTACCTAGCTGTTAGAGATACTAGCCTTGTGATTTAAACTCCATAATTTAGCCGAAACTATTGACAACGGCTCGTTTTATTATCCGTAGTGAATACAATACAGAGGGGATTGTGAATACTGAAAATGATAACCGTTAGATTTTTTTTATTTGTTAACGTTTTTAATTTCAGTAACAAGTTTCAGACGCCTTGTTATTTAGAATTTTCACAACATTGCCTTTAAAAAAAATCAAATGTCCCTTTTTCTAAAAGCTGTAACACCTAATAAGAACGGTATAACTATCCATCCAACGGAGGCAAAAGTTGAAATCATAGGATCATACTTAGTAGCCTCCGTAAATATATAATGCCTTATAAAATAGTTTACCGAACCGAATCCCATATAATACGTTATAAACGAAAGATTTGGCTTCACGAAGGGTATTAATTGTAAGATAAACGAGTTGATCAGATACGCTAGAGTCGTAATTAGTATTGTCCAATTACTTGATTTGAATAAAGCACCAACAAGATACGCCAATGATAAATAAGTTGATAGCAAGATGAAAAGGCCTACACTATTTAGGATTACAACGAAAAACGGAAACGTGATCTGGGAATAGTAATATACGGTTCCAATGAACGCTAAAACGAAGATCAAGGAAGCTAATGCGATGGTTAATGAATTCGCCGTAAACCTATTAATATATAATTCGTCTTTAGTTACCGGCCTGCTTAAAATAAATTCTAGCGCTCCACTATCTCTGGGTCTTGAGAACGACGAATAAGCCAAGTATATAACAAAAGGGGGAAATAAGAATGTAATTAGTGGGAACACGTTGTAGTAACAATAATTAAGTAAGGAAGAGCCCAATTCCGTATAAGGATAGTCTACGACACTAGTCGACATGCTACCGAAAATCAGCGTCTCGTTATTCGCTCTCAAAGGCAAATTAAGGTTTATCATCTCTAACCTGTTTGCGATTACCGGTATATTGTATCTCCCTACCACCGTCTTATTGTTGTAGTAAATGATATGAAGCGTTCCGTTAACTCGCCTCAATATTAACGTTTTACCAAATTGGGCAAAAACTATTTCCGAGGCTAAAGAACTCTCACTATAATAAGCGTTACTTGTAAGCATTATACTACTTGTGGAATTTGAGAGAAAAAGTTCAAATTGACTTCGAGTATAACCGTTACTAATTACAGAGATATTGTAAGAGAGAGCTAATATTCTAATAACCTCAGCAGGCTGATAGTATATTATTGAAGAATTGGTGCTTGTAACGTAGATTGAAGAATTGGTACTTGTAACCTGGATGTACGGAGACGGCAAGTTAGGGAATACAAAAGTTGTGTTAAAGAACCCGTTAACGTCAGCCTCTTTTACTATGTGTGTTGTATTGTGAACTACTACAACTTTTACAACACCGCTTATCGGGTTTCCTTGATTATTAAACAAATATCCTTCAATTTGAATCACGAATGAGTTATTAGAGGGATAGTAGTGTGTATCCGTTAAACCGATCATGTTAATATCATAATAGTCTGACTTATAAACGAAGGCCGTGTTAGCGTTAGAAATAAATACAGATGCTGTAAGGTATGTTGAAATAGTTGTAACAAGGGCAATTATAAGTAATGCTAATATCCTCAGAAAACTCCTCTTAAAATCGTAAATGGCTGGATGCACAGGTAAAGCTATGGTTAAAAAAATAAACTTTTTCCAAATAAGGAAAAACTAACGGGAAAACTTAGGAGTATTCGCTACTCAATATCGGTACTTTTTAAGGTAAGATATACGAATTCCTATGCAAACAATTTGACCTTCTATCCTCAGCTTTCTTATAATATAGATATCCTCATCCTAGTTCATTGGAATATAGTGGAATCTAGTCGGTGGGCTTTCTCTAAATCTACTAGCTTCATTAAACTTCCCATGTAAAGCATTTTACCAATTAATTAAATGTCCTCTTTTTTAAAGGCTACATACCCTATAATCGCTGGTACCGTTACCCATAAAGCAGCGGAGACCACACTACCTAACAGGCTTAATGATTGGCTGATATTGAAGATCTTATCGTTAATATAACTTTCTAGCACTGATGGTGGTACATAAGCGAGCCAGTACATACTAGGGGAGAATGACCCTAAAAAACTGATCACCGGTAGGACGAAGTAGAGTATTATAGGTAAAGCTAGTGCTATTTTGCTTTCCTTGGCCAATCCACCAAACATATAAGTCAGACTTACGTAAGCCGACACGTTAGTAAATATTCCTAGTGTTTCCATGATTATAATGTAACTTGCTATAGGTATCCCAGTGTAAAGTGAAATAACTAGTGCAGCAACGACGTTCACAATGACAGATGAGACGAGAACGGTCAGTAGATTTGCCATCAAACGGTTAAAGTATAAGATGCCCTTGGTAACCGGTCTAGCTAACAGGAATTCTAAAGTGCCGTTGCTCCTAGGGTTAGCAAACATTGAATAAGCTAAGTATATAGCTACAAAGGGGAAGAACCCGGCGTAAAACGCCAATGCGGAAGGATAGAATGAGAGTACTTCATGCCCTAGATAAGTAAGCGGGTATACAGGAGATCTAGACCCATATACTAATATAGGTGAACCTAATAAATAGTACTCAACCACGACACTATTAGCCCCGTTAGGTATATCGAGACTTACTATTTCGGGCTTGAAAGCACTGACGTTAACAACTTTCTTGTTCGGTAAAGGAGAGGAAGAGTTAAATTCAGAAAAATTATGGAGGAACCCTAATTCGAGTGTTAAGTTGTCAGAGGATAGTATTATCAGATGGTCGTCAAACTCTTGTAAAACTGCGATAGCACTCTCACTGCTGTTAGGAAAGATTATTGGGCTATACACACTGAATTTCCACAACTCGCTCGAATTAATTATTGGGATTACCGCATAGTTTACGCCCGATGACAGTGCACCGAAACCGGTACCAGAATACTGTGTAGAAACACTACTCCAAAACCTGGTGAGGCCGTTATATTCTACTTTTACTACGATGTTTGGAGTGCTTTCCGACATGTTTAGAGGTAACGTATATCCAATAGCTATATTAAATGTGCCTTGGCTATTTGTAACGGTGCTATTCACCACTTTTCCGTCGTTCATGACCAGGACTTCGGCGTCTGGTAAAGGTTCACCTTGGTTATTAAATACTATACCGGTAATGAACGAGTTTTTAACACTATGATAACAGAGGGCTAGTAAGTTTAAGTTCTCGTAATCTGAGGGGCCAATCCCACTTAAATTGAGTAGGAACAAGCTGACACCTATACCTGCTATGGCAAAAAAGACCAACGTTATTAATACTACGGGCTTAAGTAAGCTCCTCTTAAAGTCATAAAGGAGCGTGGAAGCCATTTTACCCACCTCGTTCATTTATTATTTTGAAAAAGAATTCCTCTAGATTACCCTTTAACCAATTTATTTCTACGACCTGATACTTTGAAAGTGCTGAGGACACTTGAGGTATATCACCCTTACAGTCTTTGATTATGATCACATTACCGTTATTGGTCACCTGACCGAACTTACTCGCTTCAGCTAGCGCTTCAGGTTTGAAGTCTCCCAAAACCACCTTTAAGTCCCTCGTCCTTACACTTTTCTTTATTTCTTCAATACTCATTTCTTGAGTATCTTTCCTTTGTGAATGAACACTACTCTATCAGCAATGGCCTCGACCTCAGATAATATATGAGAGGAGAAAAGTACAGCCTTCCCCTCTTTTTTCATCTTAAGCGCCCAATCCCTGAAGAACTGTATCCCTTGAGGGTCTAAACCGTTAAGTACCTCGTCAAAGATGAAATTTTTTGGATCAGATATGAGGGAAACAGCAAGTGCAAACCTCTTTTTCATTCCTTGGGAATAGTTCTTGAGCTTGTCCTTCTCCCTACCTGATAACCCGAGCTCTTCAAACAGTCTCTTTCCTAACTCCCTAGCTTCACTACTCCCTATACCGTAATATCCCGCTATGTAGACGAAATAGTCAAGAGCACTTGCATCTAATTCAAATATCGGTAGTTCCGGTACCCAACCTACTCGTTTTGAAGCGTTCCTCTTGTCTTTTGTTATACTAATACCGTCTATAAACTCATCGCCCGAGTTGGGTTCTAATACTCCTACAATAACCCTGATGGTCGTCGTCTTCCCTGCACCGTTCAGACCAACGAATCCAACGATTTCCCCATCATTTACTGTGAAAGTGACGTCGTCGAGAACTTTTCTTCTGCCAAAATACTTTGTAATTCTCTCTACTTTAATCATTGTTTTTTCCATCGTAAGGTTTTATTTCTACAATTTAAAGCTATTGCTAACACCCTTATAATGTCTAGAAGTATGTCGCATCCGCAATGTGTTAACCCACAGTGTGACTTTCCCTTACTTTTAATTGCTTCAAATTCCGCCATGTGGTACACCTCTTTAGGGAATAACTCCAAGTGCTGCGAGAAAGACAGAAATGGGGGAGAAGAAAGGGGATGGAAATAGCAGTTATAGAACCAAGGAAGTCAGCAATACCCCAGAGGTATAAGTAGATTCCAAGTTAGACATGGAACTGACACGGCGTTAGGTATTAAGGACAAAGATGAAGTTGAGGTCGAGTCGTTCGGAGAGAGATTGAGGTACGAAGTTAAAAATTACAGAAAATATAAGGAAGGATTATGTATTCACGTATTCGTCTTCGGTAGATATTAGAGGCGGAAATTTGAATACGGTCACGGTCTTAATTTAAACCTTCTTGTTAGCGATCAAATAACAGACCTATGTAGAAGTACTCAGTCCGTGTAAAGTTTTTTACGCTCAATATTAAAAATCCTCTCTTCAACCCTTACGTTCCTCTCACGTTGAAATAATGTAGATATTATTTTTAAAACGACAGTATGATTACCAAACGCGTTGTGGTCCTTCAGGGAAGAGTGAAAACCGTCATTGGATGCTTGCGTCGGAGAGATCAGAATATATACCAGTTTTGCGTATACAATAATATGTCAGACGTGATAAGCGTAAGGGTTAAAAAAGGATTAAAGGAAAAGGCTGAAGAGTTAGGGATAAATATTAGGGATGTGGTTGAAAAAGCTTTAGAAAAAGCCATTGAAGAGAAAGAGAAGGAGGAGTTGAAAAAGCTTGCAAGTGACATTAAACAACTAATGAAGGACGTAAGCGAAGAGGAATGGGTCGAGGCCATAAGGAGAAGTAGAGATGAAAGGTAAAGATGGAAGGCTATTTGCTTGATGCATCTGTCATATACCCTTTGTTAAATTACATAGATAAGGTTGACGTCAAAAAGGTCTACATTCTAGACCTCACCTTTTATGAAGTAGGAAATGCAATATGGAAGGATTATAGGATCCATAAGAAGGTCAAAGACCCCTTTATATTAGCTAAACTCTTTCATGAATTACTTAGGAAGTTTAACGTTTTAGGAGATTTACCAATGCAAGAGGTAATGAGGGTCGCCGTAGAGAGGGGTTTAACATATTATGACGCATCTTACGTTTTCGCGGCTATTAGCAGAGGTTTGACGTTGGTTTCTAACGATAAAGACTTGTTGGAAAAGGGCAGTGCGATATCCTTTAAAGAATTCATTAAGACACTTTAAAGGACAATCCTTTTGTCCTCGACACTACTTCCTTGAGTGTTTCAAAGGCTAACATACCGTAATGTTGAAGTCCTATTTTAACCGTCCAATTTTGAGGCATCACTTAAGACTTAAAAGGGAGAATTCCGATTATTACCTCGTGGCGTTTATTTATCACTTTTAAAGCTCCAAGAGAATAAATTCGCGTGTGAACTTGCGAATGACGTTGAAATTAATGTTACTGAAAGGTTCACGTTATCTATCAGTGAGATAAATTCGACGAATCACCAAAGCACGCTATTGCAAAAAACTTAAATGCCTCAATCTTTTTAACTCCCCAACTAAAATCTTAAGATAAATGATATTATTTATAAGCGACCTACATAAGAGCCTCGATAGTAGAGAGGAAATGGATTCGGTTAAATGGCTATTAGATATCTTAGATGAGATAAAACCAGATTACTTAATCGGGGCTGGTGATTGGGGAGAAGGGATGTCAGTAGCTGATTTTTCCGATATTCTCTCGAGGACTAAATTAATAGCAGTTTACGGTAATCATGAGAATTTCTCGATAGTGAAGAACTTCTCGATTAGAGATGGTCAAATAATGAGTGTTGGAGACATGAAGGTCACGGGGATTAACGGCCTAATAGGGGACGACGAGAATTACGGAATACCTCCTAATAAGTTCCTAAAAATAATAAGTAGGTTAAGAGACAAAAATGTAGACGTACTAATTACTCACCAACCTCCCTACCTCCCCGAAATATACCCTAAAATGAGATACAATGAGGCTGCGGAATTGATGCTACAAGCCTTAGAACAGATCAAACCTAAGCTCCACCTTAACGGTCACATGACTGACGGTTGTTACTCCTATTACGAATTCGAATGGGGTAAATACCTCAGAGTAGATAGCTCATCCAAATTCAGATGCTACGCGATAATTGATAAGGACGTAATAGTCTATCAGAGAGAAGAGGAAGTCTTCAATTTCAGTCTATAATTCCTAAATTGTAACGAGTTTTTATCTCGATCCTATTTATCTGTAAAATTAAAATGAGGAGATAAACACCTTTACCCTTCACATACGTCCTCCAATGAATTGTATCAAGATTTATCTCATAACAGCAGTTATGGGACTTTAACGTAACTTAAAAATTTTCATCAGCCCCGGCGGTCCACCTAAATAACGTTCAACAAACCTGAGGAACGCCTCCACGCTCCTCAGGTTAAGTGCCCCCACCAGCTCCCTGACGACGTTGACCATGATGGTGAAGATCGTGAGGTAGCCCTGAAGCCTCTCTCTCCTCCAGAACGAAGAGTCCTCCAGTCCAAGGGCCTTGACGTCCCTGTGGAGCTTCTCGATCTCCCACCTCATCCTCCATGCCTCCTCGATCTCCTCCTCGCTGAGCGAGAGATCGGTCGTGTAGAGGTATCTGACGTGTGTCCCGGAGTCACCTTTATATTCTTGGACTA
>NZ_JBBHKU010000044.1:0-5800 GCF_037389295.1 Stygiolobus sp. RP850M
CTCCGCTACGGGAAAAAATTTATATGGTGACCTTTAGAGCCATTCTACATGGATGACGAGAAGGAGGTATTTAGTAGAGATTTGCGTGAAATATACGGCGGACGACCTGCTTATGGTTACGTAATTATGATAATGATTACAACGTTAGTGTTGTTATACGTAATTGTACTCGTTGTAGAATTTCTCTTTCTTTTCCGCACAGAATTGTATTATTCGTGTTAGTAATTTCGAATATGGAATCGTTGAAACTATCAGACCTACATGGAGGGGTTGTGTTACACATCTGACTTAATAATACTCTTTTGTCTTGTTCAATTTTCTTACCTTAATTGTTCACGCCCCGTCTGATGCAATGTGTTCTCGAACGTAAAAGATATATCTAGCTTAGTTAATAAAAATATACTATGGGTAATACCAGTAATGTAGAGAGTAAAATTATCTATTTATTGAAACTCTATAGGTCAATGAGGTTCAACGAACTATTACGCTATTTTGACCAGAAAAGTAGGGTAATCAAAGCCCTCAATTTACTTCAAGAATTAAAGGTAGTGTACAAGTTAGGTGAATACTACACACTGGGTAAAACTGGTGCATTAATGACAGAAGTATTAGCCACTTTTTCAAAGGATTCAGCGGAAATTAGCGGTAGTTTTATTAAGATAAACGACGTGAAGGAACTTAGTTTTGAGGTTTATCACGATTACAGTATTTGGGAATTAAAAGGGCTTGAAATTAAAGACGATAAATTCAAGGCTATTTTAGGGAGGGATAAAAGGAGGATTTCCATAAAGATAACTTCTGTTATGCTCCCTTATCCGGCTTTAAAATTAAAAATCGTCCCGAACTTTACTCCGGGTTGTAAGGGAGAGGCGACAGCTTCAGTATTTCCGCTAGGGTATAAATTAATTTTTACAGATGTTTGTGAGTGGGAAGGGGTAAAGGCAGGGATCTATTATTACTGCCTAGATAAATCAAACCCGCTCATAGCACTCCCTAAAGAGTAAAGTGAAACACTGGTAATAAAAAGTTTAAAGAGCTGGTCTCGTCGGTAAACCTTATATGTTTTCATGATAAGGTAATCCAGTGGATATAGCAGATAAGGTGCTTCCTTACTTAAGGAACAAGAGTGATTTACCAAAAGTGATGGATCATATCAATAGTAGAACTACTGTCGTAAACATGAGGCTAAAAAACGTGAATAAAATTGCTCATTATCCTGACGGATATACTGAAATTACTTCTAAATGGGTCGCATTAACTCTTAAAGACACTGATTCCGCACAGCCCTCCATGACAATTACTGTTCCAGCGAGAGAGGTTAACATATTAGATTATTCCTTAGAGGTTAAGATTGATAAAAAGAAGATTAATGTAACACCCAGTATAAACGTTTTTTCAAACAAGAAAGGCTATGTAACGATCTTCATTAAGTCGTCCCCTTTCTCCAAAAAGAGAGGAGATATAAATGAAGTCTCAGTAAAATTATCCTTATTTAATCCCATATTTACACCAAATAACCTTAAGGAGTTCCTGCGAGAGGTTGACGGGAAAGATTTTATAATCGATGCTGTAACCGTAACAGATGTATTTTGGGTGATTAGTGAAAGTTATATAACGTGTTATAAGGGATTCAACTTCAGAGGGGGGTTTTACTTTGAGGTACCATTAGAAACTGACTTGAATAAACTATCTATAAACCAGTTGGAGACGTATAGGAAGGGAGAAATTAATAACGCTGAATGTTACAGCCTAGAGCTCTACTTACCGGAAATGAAAATTTACGGTTATGTTTTACTCCTTTGAATAAAACGCTCTTTTCAATATGTATAAATTGCTGGGAATACATGTCTTACAGATTCGTAAATCTTATAATTTACGCCGGGAATCAATAATTATGCCAACAATAAGTATAAGGATTGACGAAATGTTAAAGAAGAAGATGGACGAGCTAAGCTACATAAACTGGAGCGAAGTAATAAGGAGAAAAATAGAGGAAGTAGTCGAGGAAGAAGAAAGAAAAAGGATGGAAAAGAAAAAGAAGGACCTAAAAAGGATTGTTGATGCCTCATTGAGGTCTTATGAGTTCTTCCTTAATTACGGGGGTAAAAGGTCTGAAGAGACGATTAGGGAATGGCGTGACAAGAATTGGCAGTAGTTGACGCTTCAGTCGTTATAAAATGGTTTGCCAATGAGCAAAACAGTGAAGAAGCTTTATTGCTCAAAGAGGCTTACGCAAAAGGTTTAGAAGATTTATTCGCTCCATGTATTTTACCATTCGAGGTATTGAATGGGCTAAAGTACACATACAACTTGGGCGAGAGGGAACTTAAAGAAGTAAGTAAAATACTCTCTGACTTCCAGATAACACTTTACGATATCGAAAGTATGCGAGATGAAGTTGTGGCCATTTCTCAAACTTACGGTATTTCAATCTACGATTCAGCTTACGTAGCTTTAGGTAAGGTGTTAGGAGATAAAGTTTATACAGCTGACGAGAAACTACTGAGGAAAGTCAGGGAATTACCTTTTGTACTTCACATAAGGGATTTCAAGATACCAGAGAAATCGTAGTTCGGGTTGTTAAGCATTCGCTGAAATATATCCAATTCTCTAAATTCACTGCGATAGCGAATGTATTCATTTATTAGTATGCTAGCTTGATTTTGACATAGTTTTTGAGTTTCGTCATCAAAATAATTTTGTTTTTAAACCCTTACAGAGGATTTTCCGAAGGATATTTTGATTAGTTCTCATAACAAACTGATGACAATATGCAATAGGAGAGGTGAGGAGACGATATAACTGAAGAGTATACAGTTATATTCACTTTGGTTCTCGACAGCGAGAATAAACACTTTAATATTAACGTCTAGAGTGTATTAAACAATTTCATTCACCTTGATGTAGGAGATAAGGTGAACAACGACTTAACCCATCTCAGTATTGAAGCATTTCTGGCGTTGTGTGGGAGGTGCTCGGACTGCAAAAATTCTAAGCTTAGGCATAGGATTCATCGATTGAGTGTTATTAAATTCGTGAAAATGTTGAAACACAACCAATTGAAGTTCTTGAGGTTTCAGATGCTTATACTTCCTCCATTAATCCCTTTAAAAGGTGAGAGGTTTCAATCTTCATTAGTAAACATTAGGTTAAATCTAGTTTATTAGATTCATGGAAGAATAAGCTCTCTTCCCGTTAGCTGATTTTGACTTAAGGATAGCTATACTCTTCTACGAATCTAATGTGAAATTACAAGGATCTATTCTTACCTTGAAGCCTTTATCTGCTGATATTATCTTAGCATTGCATTTCTTTGAAACTATGTAATGTAATGAATCATAAGGTGATAGTGAGAGATCTTTTGTAACTTCTACTATATCCTCTTGCTTAAAATCTACAATCCTAATTGGTAGCGGTAGTATGGCTAAAATCTCATCTTCAATGTCCTTAACACCTAATTTCCTTAACGCGTTAACTACCTCTAATAGAATTATATTGTCTATGATTGCCTCGATTTTCTTTTCGTAAATTTTCTTTATTATATCCTGACAACACTTACCATATTTTTTATCATTTATTTTAGCGTAAACGAAGACGTTACTATCTACAAAATAATTCATTCTTCACCTAACTCATCAACTTTCTCTGGTGGAATTTCTTCCTTTATTTCTTCCTTACCAATAAGAACTTCTAACGGATTCTTAACTTTTTTCACCTTCCTTCGAAGTAGAATCTCATTATCATTTAGCGCTATAACCTCAAACTCTTCATTAGGCTTCAAATTAATCTTCTCCCTAACCTCTTTCGGTATAGTCACTTGGAATTTATCAGTTACCTTTACCATAATTGAGTATACGTATACGTAATATTAAAATTTTTATAAATTGTAATTTCTTAACTCACTGATCTAACATAATTTGAAAATATATTTAATGCTCACTCGTTAGATAATCCCATGGAGGGAAGATAACGATTGTCCCTCTATACTCCGTTAATACAGATGAAAAGAGATATTACCAAAAATATTTTAAAAAAACTTGTATTTTAAAGTAGAAGTTATACATCTCTTCCACGAGGTATGGCATCCCAAACCCTCATTTTTGTAATAAAACGATAAGGAAGGGCTTTCAACTTAACCAATCTAAAAAGGTCTGTATTTACTAGAACTATTTGAACTAAATTGACTTTTATTTTTGAAAATATGTTAGTAACTAGACTATAATATGAAAAACAAACAACAATAGAAAGATCATTAAACCACTCTTTGCGCAAATTTAAACTCTCAGAGAGGAAGATGTTTGTGTATGTTTGAATCGAATTTATTATCATCTCTCAGACTTCCATAAGGAGGTAGAGAAAAAATAAAAATCATCATTAATGTTATGAATTAATTTATTAGTTTAGAACGAGAAGTTTAGACAATGAGTTACAACCCTGAACTACCAGGACTGGAAAAGTTGAAAAAAGGGTCACTTTATTACATCTTCTCCGCGTTTCTATCAGCAATTTTCATAGTGTTAATCATTGTGGCTATATTCATAGGGGAGACTTTCGGGACTACCACTGTTACATTGTCTAATGTTACATTGTCTAACTCTACCTCAGTTCCGACGAATTCTTCCAATTTAGCTTCACTTTCCTTATTCAGTATAGCCGGAATTCTCTTCATAGTAGCACTGATAATCGAAATTTTGGGTATAATTAATTTGAGGTCAGGTTTTTCTTTACTTTCTGGTATAATTCAAGATATAAGTGTGGGTAAGACTGGGACTACTTTGTGGATAATTACAGCACTATTATCTTTCTTATTACCAGTGTTATTAGTAGCCATCGGTATAGGAATCTCATTCAGCACCGGTTCTACTTTATCTGGTATAGTAGGCGCGACATTTCTCGTCTACGTAATAGACGGCGTGATCTTCGTACTAGGGATAATAGCTAACATCTTGGTCGGTATAGCTTTTTATAAGCTCGGAAGCGTATATAGTTCATCTACAGTCAAGGTCGGAGGGGTCCTTATAGCAACATCAATCTTAGCATTCATAGGGTTTATACTGACTTACATCGGACTAGGAGAGGTAATAAGAAGAGTTAAAGGCGGGATGAGCGTTACGCAAAGCTGGAGTAATCCACTTACCAATATCCCAATAGCAATTTACCAGACACAGCCTTACGGTACCATAAGCCCCAACGGTATTCTCACATTTCAAGTGTATTCCACTGCCCCAGCTACACTACTTTCAGCCACTATTGAGGGCTTGAACTTCAGTACAAGCACGTTTAACCCTCAGTTTGTTCCAGCAAACCAAAACACTAACGTAATGGCTTACTTTAACCCGTTACCTATAACTCAAGGTGCTATGTACAGAATAGTTATTACAGCATCTGTAAACGGGACGATAATGAGATTTGTAGTTAACGCTTTGGGAACTTGATATGCAATAAGCCCTTATTTATCACTTCTTTTTTCTCACTTCTCTTATTCCATACCCTGAACTATCGCTATGGCCCTCACGGGAGAACCGTCAACCCCTACAATATTTAAAGGTAAAGCTTGGAAGTATACAAAAGCCCCTACCAACTTTTCTAACGCCTGAGATAGGTTTTCAACAACGAGTACTTCATTGCGTAATAGGAGATTGTGCACATCAGTGTTTCCAACGCTGGGTGAGTCGATTCCCACCATTTTATATCCCTTTTTCACGATCTTCTCCGCGTCCTTTAAGGATAGTGTGATATAACCATCTTCCATTTTCCAACCTTTCCTCCACTTTTTGCTAGTCCCGGTGTAGACTAGTAG
>NZ_JBBHKU010000045.1:0-22837 GCF_037389295.1 Stygiolobus sp. RP850M
GGGCTGTTGGGTTCAAAGCGAATTAAGGTCCTCAGCACACTCAGCCCAACAGCCCCCATTACTAACACTAGATTTAACTCACTTTTAGCCCCCGTTGCAGTTATTATGAAAAAGACTATAATAATGTGTTATTCCTAGCAGTTCCAGCTATAGTAGGGTTTGTATCGACCTTTTTGGGTTTGTCCCTGACTATGACACTTCTAGTGTTTCCAGTGTTGGTTACGGCGATAACGTTCTTTAAGATGTTTTGGAGAGACGAGATTTTAAGGGGTTTAGAATGAGATTAAAATTGCAGAGAATATTATTACGAGTGATCCGAGCACTTGCAAAAACGTCAATACTTGATGTAGAATAATAAAGGCGAGGAGGATTGTAAACACAGGTTCTAAGGTAGAAATTACTGTTGCAGTTGTAGAATCACTTTTCCCCATTCCTTTGTAGAAGAAATAGTAGGGTAGAAGAGTAGCAAATAGAGCTAAGTAAACCCCAGTGTATATAGAGGCTATTGTAAGATTGAATGAGTTAAAAAAGAGGAAAATAAGCGAGAAGGGAAAACTCCATAAGGATTGTGAGGCTATTATCTCTGTATTAGTCATTCTTCTGAGTTGAAGTCTTCTTGATTGAATTATTAGGAGTGCGTAGGTTATACCTGATGCAAGTCCCAGATATAAGTCTTTAAGCGTTATATTTGAGAGGTACATCAGGTAGACTCCAAGAAATACGGAAAAACTAGCTGCTATTTTCCTAATGTTAATTTCCTCACTCTTAGAAATCAAGGAATTTAGTAATACCCATAAGGGAGCCGTATATAAGAACACTGCCGAGAGGGATGCGCCAAGATAGTTTATGGTGTAGATATACGTTTCGTAAAACGTCACGGCAATTATTCCAAGAAGAATTGAGGGGAAGTCAATGATCCTCCTTATCTTTACAAGCGGTAAGATCAAAATGGAGGATACTAATGATCTAATCATAACCATTTGAAAAGGGTTTGCATCTTCTCCATAACCTATTTGAACAGCTACACCTATTGTTCCCCACAGAAAAGAAGATATGAATAGGTCTGTTATCCCTTTTTTCAGCTTCACGAGTAAAGTAATAAGGTGGAAAGATAATAAGCCAATATGAACTGGGGTAAAATACTCGGTATGGTTGGGGCGTTGGTGTTTATCTTAATCTATCTAAATTACATAACACTTACTTTTCATTATGGTATTTTACAAGTAGAAAATTTGAGACTATTAAAGAACCTCAACGTCAGTATAGTAGGAGCGAATTCTTCAGCGATTATAGTTAGAATGAATAATCCGTTGAATGTATCTGTGACTGTGTGTAATATTAGTGGTAAGTACATAGTATTTGGAAAACCTATCGTAATTCCTCCTCAAACCACTAAAAATGTAACAATCCAGATAACTAATTACCAATCCTTAGTAAATCAGATAGACAATAACGATGAGTATATTTTAATTAAGCTTAAGATCGAAAACACAACCTTAACTTCGGTGAACTTAGTATGAGGACAACAGATAGAGTTCTGTTATCATACTACGTGAGTTCTATACTGATAACATTTATTCCCTTACCTTGGTGGTACTATAGCGTTGGAGGAATTTTCGTAGTTTATGACTCACCTTTTCAGATCTCTGTGAGCCTTTTGGGTAGTAATTTAATCCTAGCTAAACTACTAAACTTATTTTTAAATGCATTTAGAGTATACGTAGGCATAAACTTAGTGTACAATTCGTTGATGTTGGTGAAAGGTAAACAAGTGGCTAAGTATTCTACAATGGCGTGGTTACCATTATTCTATATCCTAGATCCTTTGCTAATTTACGTAGTATTTAATTACGTGATATCTTCAGTAACGGGAGACACTTTTAGATACCCCTTACTTATTATAGGTGTCGAGGATTTTGTAACCTCATATAATAATGTGAACATAGATATGCTGATCTTTTCATACCCTACTCTACTTTACTGGTTTACCTTTATTCCCACAATACTTTACATAACAGCATTAATAACAGGACGTAAGTCCTCAAAGTCATAAGGAAAAACCGGAGTTTATTTGATAGTCATAGATAACCATGACGTCGGCTTCTCTATCTGCTACGTTTCTCACAGCTTCTACGTACTTCCTGACGTTTTCTATCCTATCCGTTATACAACCTATTATACCTGCTTGACCGTCGTTGATCTCTAAGATCTTACATGAGTCGAGGATTTTTCTAGTCTCTGCTACTCTTCTAGTGAATATAGAGAACATAACTACATCAGTTTTCTTTAAGTCTATTATCGGTATCAACTTTACTATACCTTTTTCTAAGAGGATCTTAGTTCTTTTCTCTACAAGTTTCTGAGTTAAACCTGTCTCTTGAGCTATTTCTGCAGCTTGTGCCCTAGGGTTTCTGACAAGGTATTTAACTATTTGTAAATCGTAAGGCTTAGACTCTATGATTTCCTGTTTAGGAAAGTACTTAAGAGAATAATCACCCAAGATTTTTTTTCATTCCTTCTATTTTATCCTCTATCTCTGGGATGGAACTTCCCTCAACTCCATAGACGTTTAACCACTCTAAGCACTTGAATTTGAAGAATATTCCTTCTCCTACATAGTCATAATAGTTCTTAAAAGCTACAAAGCCGTAGTACTTACCGTAAAAGTTAGGATTGACTAAAACCGTGTAGCCTTGGAATACTCCTTCATCTTGGAGTTTTTTAATACGATAAGTTAGGGAAGGAGGCGTAAGGCCCAATTCTTTAGCTATATTTCGTTGGGACAGGAAAGGATCCCTAAAAAGATAAATTAAAATCTTCTTTTCAAGTTCATCCATGGTAGTCACTATTTGTATTAAACCGTTTAATAGTTTTTCCTTCAAATAAATATACAATTACTGGCTAAATATGAAATCTATATATATAAACTTACTTTGTAATTCTGGTAAAAAATTAGCCGATTCCCTTCAGACTAATGTATTTATCCCTTAAGTACGAGAGTAACCCTTCAGGATCATATTCTTTTCCAAAAGCCCTCCTCAATAAGGTCTTCGGTGGATAAGTAGCACCGTATTTACAAATTAACTCTTTCAAAATCTCCTTTATCTCGTCGAACTTCCCTTGAGACACTAAATCATAAAGGTTAGGAATCTTAAGGTAAAGCATCCCAGCGACAATATTACCTAGAGTGTATGTAGGAAAATAGCCTATAGAGCCCTGAGACCAATGTATATCCTGCAATACTCCTTCAGCATCGTTTTTAGGAGTAATGCCCAGATATTTCTCCATCATATCGTTCCAAAGGGAAGGTACTTCCTTCACCTTCATCTTCTCGTTTATTAGTCTCTTCTCGATCTCGTACCTAATTGCAATATGGAAGTTATAAGTAACTTCATCCGCGTCAACCCTTATCAGGCTCGGCTTTACAGTATTGAAATACTTGTAAGTATCCTCCTCGCTATATTTGGTTAAGAATGGTAAGTTCTCCTTTAACGTCGGATATACAAGTTTTATAAATTGTATACTCCTACCAATAATATTCTCCCAAAATCTGGACTGGGACTCATGAATACCTGTTGATGCACCAGTAGCTATAGGTGTACCTTCAAATCTAGGGTCTATGAGGAGCTCGTAAATAGCGTGTCCGCTCTCGTGTATTACAGAAAACATCGTCGCCTTAAAGTCCTTTCCTTCATATCTTGTCGTAATCCTCACGTCGCTACCAGATATTCTAATTGTAAAGGGATGAGCCGAAACGTCCAGTCTGAACTTGTCTGTTGGCATATTTAGTAACTTGATTATGAACTCGTTAACTTTCTTCATCCTTTCCGTTTCGTATTGAACGCTCTCTAGTTCGTGACTTGAAGGGAAATATTGCGTCTCTTGAACTTTTTTAAGTATATCAGATACCTTGGGAAGGAGAGTGTTAAAGATTCTATCTCCATCTTCAGTGGTGAAGCCCTCCTCGTAAAGGTCTAGTAGAGCATCATAAGGTTGTTTTTCATAACCCAAGTAGTCAGCTATCTTCCTCGATAGGTCTACTATCTTCTCTAGGTAGGGAGAAAAGAGGTTAAAATCGGACTTAGCCTTAGCATTTCTCCATATTACTACACTCTCATTTGTGGTCTTAGTGAATTCCTTTATTACCTCTATTGGGACTTTAGTATAGTATTTGATGCTCCTCCTCAATACTCTAACCATTCCCTTTTCTTCATCACTAAGCTTTTCCTCGTCTATTTTATCTAATTTCTCAGAAATCTTCAAGTAAACCTGTTTTTCCAGCTCATTAAATACGGAGAATACTTCACCCCTCGTAGAAGCGTCAGCTTCTGGCATATAAGTTTCTGTGTCCCAAGCCATTAATGCTTCTGCATATCCGTATGCCCACAATTTCTTGTACTCCTCTAATATCTCCTTAACATTATCAAACATGAGTATCAAAATACTATATGAATTGGAGTTATTTAGTGTAATGCTTTTAAATTAAAGATATATCTATATTCTATGTTCGAGGCGTTAGGTAAGTTCATTGTGAACAAGTGGTATGTCGTTGTCGCATTATGGGTCATTGCGCTTGTCATTGCTGCCCCTTTATCTAGTCTATTCTTTAAGTCGGTTAGTTACAAAGTGACTTTCTCCGTACCAGGTAGTACTTCGGAGATAGCTGAAAACATAGTGAATAACTATTTCAACCTAAGCGGAGCTTCTGGCTCGAATGCCGTAATAATTGTGAGAGGAAACACTACTCCTTACGCTGGATATTTCGCAAACCTGACCAATTACGGAAACATATCCATCACCAACTATTTCTCGATAGAGAAATCTTTGCTCAATAAGACGTTCTATTCGTTAAATGGGGAGATAAATAACCTTACAAGCGAATTACAGAATATCTCGAAGAGTGAATCTAATGTCTCTAGTTTTCTCTTTAAAGAGAGGGAAAATATGACATCTGAAGTAAACAGCCTCTTAAAACTTCATAATGCTACGCTAAAAGTGGAACAAGAGTTCGTTAACCTCTCCTACAAAATTAATTCGACTTCGGAACAACTTGCAGAGCTACATGACGCAATGATTCAAAACTATTCGACATTTGTTAAAATTCATGAAGGAGAAATACAAAATAATCAGACCGCTTATAACATTTCTAAATTCCTATACGTACCAGTTTCTATTTTCTTAAATTACTGGGAGTATAACTATAATTTAACTCACAACGTTAGTGAGGCCAACTTTATCGCCTTTGAAAAAACTTATCCACTACTCAGCGGAAAAGAAGCAGAATACTTCTACTTGTTTTATCAGAGGTGGGACTCATCACAACCTTTACCTGATCCATATGCCGTGGCACAAATAGATGTGGAGAATGTAAGTGATGAAATTTTCAATTCTTCTCAGCTACTTTTCGTTAATTTCATGTTTAAGTATGTAAATCTGTCGAATTTCAATAATCCACTTAATGATGAAATTTTCACGATTTATTACTTCAATTACACATATGATGTACCTTTAAACTTAGCAAAATTACTGCTTTATGAGACCCCTCAAACAGCCCTCTTCTCTGTCTACTCCGAAAAGACCGGAATACCTATAACTGTAATACAATCAGTGTTTTATGCTACTCCCTCAAATGTTAGTAAACTCTCCTTGTCTCTGATACTCTCCAAAGTAAACTCTACCAGTGAAAGAGAGTTCATCCAATGTGTTTACGAAAACCTAAGCGAAAATATGAGTGTCTTTGCGTTAAAATACGTAAGTCTCCACGCTAACGTTAGCTATGGTATAGTAAGAGCCTCACTGAGCATAAATTCTACTTCAGATGCTGTCGCATTTCTAGCTGAGCAGATATCTAACAAGACGGATCTTCCTAGTTGGGTGTTTTCTTCTCTATATTATCAAGGTAATGTGAGTAACCTCTCAGCTTATTTAGTTTCACTTCACCTTGACAAACTGGAAAGCCTTCTTAAGGCCAGCAACTTAACCGCGAAACAACTTGCATTAAGGCTACTCAACGATACTGAGTCAAGACCTCTTGCTGTAACTTTGATTGTGGATTACATTAATTCGACCTCCCCCATAATAGTCCTAAATAAGACGTTGTTAATACAAGACTTATTAAAAAATTTTACGTGCTATCAAGCCTTGTTATCGGGGAAGTACCCCATATATCTGAACATCAGTAATGAGCTTTACTCTAACGGTACTCTATTACTTTTCTTAAAAGGGAACTTCACGTACGACGAAGCCAACAATCTAGAGAAAATGATAGAAAGTCAGACCCACCTAAACTTAACATTGACCGGATCGGAACCTATATCACAACAGCTCAAAAACGTCGCTTCAGTTGCCTATTCAACGGCTATACCGGTAGGTATAGTCCTTGCAATACTTTTAGCTGGTATATACTTCAGGTCTTTTATTGCAGCCTTTATGCCGCTTACAATTTACTTCTCAGCGTTCTTCGTATCCTCTGTATTTATTTACGTACTGGTGATTAAAGTTTTACATATAACGGTCAATTTCCTTACTCCGAGCGAAGTTTTATTGCTGTCATTGGGACTCGGCACAGATTATGTGGTCTTTATAGCCAGTAGGTATGTAGAGGAAAGAGAGAAGGGAGTTTCCAGTAAAGATGCTGTATACGAAGCCGTGAGGTGGGGAGGTAGGGCTGTTACAATAACAGCTCTCATAGTGATGCTATCGTTCTTCTTCATCTACGTTTATCGCATCCCGTTCTTCTCTGACACTGCTATATCCGACATGCTCAGCGTTATAATCATATGGCTTGCTGCAATAACTTTGTTTCCCGCTATCCTAAGAGTCGCCGGTGATAGGCTGTTCTTCCCGAGAAGGTTTAATAAGAAGGAGGAGATTAAACCTAGAAGTTTGAAGAACCCAGGTAAAATTGTAGGACTTATCTCGGCTGTAGTGATAGTGGCTTCTCTTTTCGCGTTATTCACACCTTTAACCCTTAACGTCTTAGCGCTCCTACCTCCTTCACAAGCTACGGAGGGTGTGACATTCCTAAGCTCCCACTTCACTTCAGCTAACGTGTTCCCGATCTATGTAGTGATACCCTATAACGGCTCTACTAACTTCTCTTTGTCTGAATATAATTATTTTGAGAGTATATACAAAGGCCTTTTGAGTATACAAGGAGTAACAGCAGTAGACTCACCGGTATCTCCTTACGGCTATCTGGTAAACTACAGCAGCTTATCCTCCTATAATTACACGCAATATATATCTCATGGATACGTTCTCTTTGTAGTAAACCAGAAATATCAGCCCTTCTCTCTTCAAGCATTTAACGTTGTAAAGCAAGTGCTTAGCGTTATAGGAGGCAGAGGCTATGTTGGCGGGGGCCCGGTGGACTCCTACAACATATATAACTTTGTCCAGTCCAATTTCTTCATAGTGCTAGGAGAGATCACGTTCACGATGTTCGTGATACTTCTAGTAATGACGAGGAGCTTGTCTGTGTCCTCTGTAATAATTTACGTAATAATGTCTGCTGTTGCGATAACATTGGGGCTCGAGAGACTTGTCTTCAGTACCCTTTTGGGCTTTTCTATCTTCGCTGTTGTGCCTCTATTTCTCGTAGCGATCATCATAGGTATCGGAATGGACTATAACATATTTCTCGTAGCCAGAATTCACGAGGAGTTAGAAAAGGGAAAGGACATGGCCAACGCAATATCAAAGTCTGTCGGGGCTTTAAGGGTCACTATTGCTTTCTTAGGTTTGATCTTTGCAGGGACTTTAGGCTCACTTATGTTGGTTAACGCGTCTATACTTCAGGAATTGGGCTTTGCATTTGCTGTAGCGGCGATCATGGAGACGACGTTATTGTGGGCTTATTTAGCTCCGTCATTGCTGATGATTTTGTACAAACGTTTCAAAATTAGGCCTAAACTCATTGTTTAACAGCCTCAATGCACACAAAAGAACCGGAATCTCCTTCCCTTATTTCGTCTATTTTTTCATCTTCATTAGGAGAGAAGAAAAGGGTAGCTCTTATTGCCTTTATTTTCATCCCTTCCGAGGTAAACGCTTCGTAAAGCTCTCTTTTGCTCACGAAGTTAGCGTGAGAGTAATATTTATGTCCATTCTTTCCTAATGCTTCGTAGTACATTCCGAAAGGGGAATCTCTAGGTACGTAACATATGACAACCTTGTTCTTACTAACTCTTTTCATTTCTTTCACTAGCTTCCTAGGGTCTTCAACGAAACACACCGTAACAGAGGAGAAAACACAAGGAAAAGCGTTATCTCTAAAGGGTAGTTGAAGAGCATCAGCCTGAACTCTATCTTCTTTTTCCGGTGCGTTAATCAGCATAAATATTGAAATATCAAGTGAAATCACGTTCCCTTTAATCACCTCATGAAATATACCCGGCCCAGAGCCTACGTCTAGGCAGTCTCTTAAGTTGAACGAGGATACAAGTCTCTTTTCACTCTCGTAACTTTTTTCATGGATTTTATACCACTTTGAATAACCCTCAGGGTCATTGAATATTTCCATTATTACGATTCTCGTTTCAAGGGTAATAAATTGCTATTTAAATATATGGAAAACTTCTCCGGTAAAAATCTAATTTAGTCCTTTCTCGGAATTTATATTGTGCTGAATACTATTAAGGTGGGGCTTAAACTTTTACCTCACGTCTTACGATTAAGGGATTACCGTTTGAGGACTTTAAAGGGAGAGAAAGTAGATGAGGAGAAGATGTATAGAGATGCAGAGAAGTTTCTCAATGTTATCGTGTCTCTAGGACCAGTGTTTATAAAGTTCGGCCAAGTTTTGTCAGTGCACTCCGATATATTACCAGAGCCCTACCTTAAAGTCCTTTCACGTCTGCAAGATGATGTACCTCCAGCACCTTGGGAAGAGGTGTTTAAGATTATTAAGGAGGACTTAGGTGAGAAATTAAAAGAGTTCGAGATCAATCCTGAACCAATATCTACTGCTAGTATTGGGCAGGTTTATTTGGCCAAGAGAAAAAGTGACGGTAAGACTGTAGTTATCAAGGTTAACAGACCTAGAATTAGGGAGATTGCTGAAGAGGATATAAAGATCATGAGATCACTACTACCCTACACTAAGTTTTTAATGGACGAGTCTTTTTACGAGAGCTTGAGGGCTATAGTTAACGACTTCAGTAGGCGAATTTTTGAGGAGATGGACTTCACGAAAGAAGAGTACTACATGAGGAAAATAAGGGAGGAATTAGCCGATTTCCCAGACGTAATTATCCCCATCCCTTATTTTTCCACAAAGAGAGTACTTGTGATGGAATACATTAAGGGATATAAAGTAACCTCTGAAGAAGCTAAGAAAATTGTAAAACCGTCGGAACTGGCTTACAGAATATTTAAGGTCTTCATGATAATGCTTCTTGAAAAAGAGTACTTCCACGCGGATCCCCATCCGGGCAATTTAGCTGTAGATGATCATGGAAATTTGATCATTTACGACTTCGGAATGGTAGGGAAAATGGATCACGAAACTAGGCTAAGGCTTTTAAGGGCTTACGTAGCCTTAATACGTCTCGACGGTATAGGACTTGTAAAAGTTTTAGAAGAACTGGGGGCAATTCAACCTGAGGCTGATAGAGAGGTCTTGGCTAAAGGTATAGAATTATTTCTGCAACAGTTTCAGGGAATTACGGCTGAGACCCTTGAAGTAGAGCAGTTTCTCGAGGCTGCAAATGAGGTTTTTTATAGATTTCCCTTAAAGTTACCCGAAAAACTTACACTTTATATAAGAATGACTTCGATTTTAGGAAGCACGTGCCTTCAGATAGATCCAGACTTTAACTTCTTTCTTAACCTACAAAGACTGATAGAAGAGGAAGGTTTAGTCTTTGAGGCGATACTGAGCGACTTCAGGAATACAGTTAATGCCGCAATACGTAAATTCAGATTGTCCATACTGGAAAAACCTATCATAGTTCAAAATAAGAGAAATAGAACTTATGTGAAGGCGATTTCAATATCCTTGGTATTTGCAGGGTTAGTTTACTATTTGATCACCAAGGACTCTACGGTATCACTACTCCTTGGATTACTTGCCCTAGTTTTAGCAACTACCAGCGACTGAAAATTATGTCTGGTATATACTCGTTACTTACGCGGAAAGAATACGTAAAGTTAAATCCTTACCTATCATTCTATCTTAATACTTGCTGAACCAGCTATCGGTATCCTTATTGTAAGTACACCGTTTTCATACTTTCCAGTTATTTGAGCGTCTTTAGCCGGAGTAACGGGTAGCTTAATCTCTTTTCTCACATACTTCGGTCTTTGAGTAACGTATTTTACTCCAGGCTCACTTATGTCCCTCTCTGCTTCTATTATTAGTTCGTTTTGTCCCGTAATTCTTGCCTTAATTTTCTCCTTGCTAAATCCAGCCAGGTCGGCTACAACTACTAAATATCCTCCTTCCTCATACACGTCAACTGGTGGGTAGACTATTTCGAATACGCTTCTACTTAACTCTTCTGCTCTCTTCCCCAACTCTTTTCCTATGAAATAGGCAAAACTCATCTTCTTCACCTCTTGCCTCTTTTCTTCATTAAAATAGAAAGCAATTTGAATATCATGTACCATCTGAGTAGACGTTCCATACAATCATTACCATTTTGGTGATATTTATTCTTTTGTTTTGTAATTGCTTAAATCCTATCCTAGTTGAGTACACGATAAAATTTAAGGTCATCATATAAATGACTTCAATTTGTGTTATTATGGTATTATCATATAAAATCTAAGACTCGTTAATACTTCCTATTTTCATTTATAAATATTACGATATAAATAAATTAATCGCCTTGATAACAATTACTCTAAGTTCGGATAAATTTACAGTACTCCACTTCTTACAAGAACACAAGAGGGTATTAAGGTCATTTAGAAATATCACAATTACTAAAGATGAAAGAATTTTAATAAAAGGTAGGGAATATCATTTAATTAAAAAGGAAGTAACACTGTTTGACGTAATTTATACACTTACAAGACCCTCTATTCTCGGAAAGAATACTTTAGTATTTAGATTTTCAGTACTACCTAAGAACTCAGGGTGTACAATATCTGTGTCAACGAAACCCGAGAAGTTCGAAAACGAGATAGACGAGAAGAAATTCATGGAAGAATTCAGCATTTTTCAAGCAGAAGTCTTGGCGGTGGCTAAACCAATCCTTACAATGTCTGTGCCTCGTGACAAAATACCAGAGATTATTGAATTAGCAATTAGTAGGAGTTTAGGTAATATAATACTCCTTTGGTTCTCCTCTAAAGACGATAAATACGTTAGAGTTAAGGTAAAGAACGGAGAACTAGTAGAAAAAATCGGGGATTTTGAAGATATCTCAACAGATCTGGTTAACGTTATTGTTAAACAATTAGCTGAAACTTAATTCACTTTTTCCTTACGAAGATCAGTAATGCTCCTACAATAATCACAATAATTATACCTATGATAGCTATTTCAGGTGTTGATATACCGCTCGTAGAAGAGCTTGAGGGTGGTGCGATCATTACGTTACTGACGCTATTATTTCCAAGTGCTGAACTGGTTTGTGATGAGCTTGTCTGAGCAGTACTCTGAGTAGTTGAGGACTGTGTTGTTGACGCTTGTGGAGCCTGAGTTGAAGTTGTTGTACTCTGAGTAGTTGAGGATTGTGTTGTCGATGTTTGTGAAGAAGTACTTGAAGTTGTTTGTGAATAAACTATGAAATAGGTTGTGGTCGGATCGTCGTATACAACTACCGTGTTATTTACCACGAAGTAATTAGATGAATTCAGCTCAATTACTTCTCCTGAAACTTCCTTATATACGGTTATGTTCCCTTGCATCATTAAGGTTACGTTAAACACAATACTTCCAGTTGAATTCACCATAACCTCCTGAGCTTGGTGCTGAACACCTTTGATCGTAACTATCGTGGGCTGTACTTGGATAGGCTTAACTACACTTACATTGACAGTCTGGTTGCTTTCAGTAACTACCACTACTTTCATGTTTCCAGTTAGGTTTAGGTAAACTAAAGTACCTCCCTCAGTTCCGTTAACGTTAACGTTGTGAGACAAGCTAACTAGAGCAGTAGACATAACTTCCCCGTTATTACCTACTAATATTATAACCTCCTTTCCGTTAATATCTACGTCTCCATGACTCTCAACATGGATTTGTGGTACCCTTGCACCTTGGTATATTACGATCTTCTCCTCCCCGAAATACACGTTAGATGTAGATCCTACTGAAAGTTTGAACTGAGTTCCGTTAAAGCTCACCATGTGAACATACCCTAAAGCAGTTCCGTTAACTCCGTAAAACTCTACAGTTTCGAAGTTGGCTTTTACATGGCCTATTAAACCTGATTGAGCAAATCCAAGACCTTCACCCTTCCAAATCAAAGAAGCTACTGTACTTCCATTAAAATACGATAGTTCAGGTGTTATATTCTCTTGACTCGCCATAAATAATTGTCCGTTTATCTCCGTTGTGAAATTCAACGGCTGGTATCTTTTAGGTAGGTTTATTGGTACTGTTAACTTAACCTCTGTGGTTAAAGTAGAGGTAACACTTTGTATAGTATATAAATTCATTGTAAGATCTACGGTCTCTGGTTGTCCTACTTTAATAGTAACGGGAATGTTAGCTACCTCACTACCGTTGGCGAATTCTAGGTACACTGTTCCCGTACCGTTTATATATGCAAAAGTGTCGACTTTAGTTGAGTTAAACCCAGACCATACGAGTGTGGAAGTTCCACTCCCGTTTACTACTACCCCGATTAGGTTAGGAATGTTAGTGACCACTGTAAGGGTCATGTTAGGGAAAGCTTGTACTGTAACATATCCGTTAACTGTGGAGAGTGAGTTTGAGAAGATCATTGTATATGTTGTTATGTTAGCATATACATCAAGTGTTCCTCCCACAGAACCTGTGTAATTAGCTCTTGCTGACTCCACTTTATATACAACTAGGGAACCAGAGGCCATAGGCATTATATTTCCTCCAAGTCCGTTTTGAGCACTATAGGAACTGTAATACCTCTCGTAGATCATGTTTACTTGTGCATTAGATGATGAAGCATGAGAGAGCACTACGTTAGGGGCAAGTAGTAGGGAGGCTAAGAAAGCGAATATTAAGGCGTAAGCGAAAAATTTGTTTCTTCCTTTTTTTATAAATTCAGTTATCATCAATACTACACAATTTGTTTCAACTATAAAAGGTTAATGAGAATATGAAGTTAATGTATTTTCTATGACTTGAATATAAACTTTTCAACTTGTTTCACAGATTTTGGAACGCCCAAAGCTTTTCTTTTCCACCAGTTCATTAATAGAAAACACAGAGTTTTCTAATCTACGTCCTCAAAGTTTATAACCTTTATGAATAATCGTAAATGGTGTTAGGGAAGTTAATTTTTCAGAACCTTCAGAAGTTTGGTTTTCCCTATCCCATAGACAAGTCAGTATGTACGTCTTGGGCTAAGGACATTCCGAAAGGAGGGGAAACGATTATCTACACTTCGTGTATGTATCAGACTGCCTCATTAAGCGATATCTTCTCCAAATTCATTCCATATGCAGAAAAGCTTTCATCGTTATCAGCATTAGCTAAACTAGTAAAACCCTCAAAGGAAGAAATTGATAGGGCGTATAGGATATTACAAAATATATCCTTAATGCTGAAGAGAAGAGGAGTTCAGTTCGGATACTTATATGAAAGCGAGCCGTATAGCGGTGCAATATTATTAGAGCTTGGCTATTTAGATGAGTTTGCTGAATACGCTAAGATCGTGACGGACTTCTTTAAGCAAAAAGGTATTAAGAGGATAATCACGGTAGATCCTCACACCCATAACGCGTTGCTAAGGTATAAAGAATTCACGAATTTTGACGTAGATGTCGTCAGTTATTTCGAGCTTCTAGGTAACGTTAAAGCTAGGATGCAAGGCGAGATTGCAGTTCACGATTCTTGTTTGTATTCCAGATTTTTAGGAAAGAGAGAAGTCTACAGATCTCTGTTAAATTCCTCAGGAGTGAAACTTGTTGAAGATGAGTTAGTGACCGAGAAAGATACTTCTTATTGTTGTGGAGGACCAATAAAGCCGGTAAACAGAGAGTTAAGCGAGAAAATTGCTAGGCTAAGAGTGGAGCAACTTAAAAGGTTGAGCGAGAATATAGTAGTAGTCTGTCCCATGTGTTATGCAAATTTATCTAAATATCACAAAATCCTCGACTTTGCTGAGGTGGTAGAATGAGCGAATGGGATATTGCAGTTGAAAGGACCATAAACAATAACGTACCTAGAGTTCATAAGATACTATCCCAATACTCTTATATTCAAGACCTTGCAGAGGAGCTCAGAAAGGCTAAGTTAGAGGTTTTGAATAACCTACAGAAATACGTAGAACAGACCATGAAGTCGGTTAAGAGAATGGGGGGTAATGCATATTATGCAACTAACGCGTATGAAGCTAGAGAGATTATAGCGAAAATCGTAGGAAAGAACAAGATCGTGGTTTTTGGGAAATCCATGGTTGCTTACGAGATGAGGTTGAGGGAGTATTTAAAGGAACTAGGTAATGAAGTGTGGGAGACAGACTTAGGTGAGTTTTTAATACAATTAGCTAATGAGCCTCCCTCTCATATAATAGCTCCTGCCATCCATATGACTAGAGAGAGGGTTGCAAAACTCCTCAGGGAGAAGTTAGGAGTAGAGGTGAGTGAAAACGCGACTCATGAGGAGTTAGTAGCAATTGTAAGAAAGTTCCTCAGGGAGAAATTCGTCAATGCTGATGTAGGTATAACCGGGGCTAATGCGATAGCCGCTGACACCGGCTCTGTCATTCTTGTCGAAAATGAGGGAAATATAAGGATGTCCACTGTCCTACCCTCAGTGCATATCGCTGTGGCTGGGGTTGAAAAGATAGTACCTACATTTTACCATGCATTGTTAGAAGCTACGGTTCAAGCTGCCTATGCTGGTCTCTATCCACCTACATATATTAACCTAACCTCAGGTCCAAGTTCTACGGGAGATATCGAGATGAAAAGGGTTAGCCCAGCTCACGGACCTAAAGAATTTCACTTAGTCCTCTTAGATAACGGCAGAGTTAAGATAAGCCAAGACAAAGTGTTAAAAGAGGCATTACTTTGTATAAGGTGCGGTAGATGTCATCTCCACTGCCCGGTGTACAGAGTTCTGGGAGTTAATTGGGGAGTTCCTCCTTTTACTGGGCCTATGGGGGCAATGTGGTCTTACATTGTTTACGGTGATACCAAACCGGCGACACTTTGTACCCATTCTGGGAACTGTAAAGAAGTCTGTCCTATGGGAATTAATATACCGGGTGTTTTAGAAAAGATCAAGTGGATAGCGAATGACAAAGAGCGTAATAAGACATGAAAACGGTCTCCTGATAGAGCTCAACAAAAGAGGCGTTGAAGCGATCTTAGTAAACGGAGAGGTCAGTTTAGGGGAATATGATGGTGTTGAGTTCAAGAAAAAACGAGTGAGCGAGGATAAGGCTGAGTTTGTCAGAAAAGTGGTTTCCGAAGTTAGGACAATGATGGAGAGCTGTCCTCACGTGATAAGTATAATAATGTCCGACATGTTTTACGTGAAGTTTCTATTCAACGGTAAAGAAGTGGTAGCATTTGTTTCGGAAGATATGATAACCTTTAGTTCTGAAGGAGAAGTGGACGAGGAGTTAAAAGACGAAATCAGAAAATGTGTTGATAGGTTCAAAGAGGTAATTCTAAAAACGCAGAGTGGAAATGAGTGATTATGAAAAAGTGTCCTCGATGTGGATATGAGAATTCAGACAATGCAGTCTTCTGTGAAAAATGCTATTATCCCTTGCCACTTACTCCGCCAAAACTTACTAAATGTCCTAGATGCGGTTATGAGAACCCTGAAGGAGTGATGTTCTGTGAAAAATGTCATTATCCTCTCTTTCAGATTCCAGTGTCTGATGTTCAACAACCGCCAAAAGAGGAGGAGAAACCTAAAATAGTCCTCAAAAGTTCAGACTATATTATGCTCTTGATAGGGAGTGTGATCACGTCTTTCGCTATAGCTCTTTTCTTCTTGTTCTATCCAGATATGAAGATTCTTTATACGGTCTTTAATGTGATAGGGACTGTGTTTCTTATAGTTCCATTTATTAAGGTAAATAAATTATATTGGTTTGCAGTGGTAGGAAGTATCGGAATATTCTTTTTGTCTCCTAATTCCTTAGTAGGAGTACTTTTATTCTCCTTTGGTGGAGTCATAGTCTCTACGGCTTTGAGGGAATTGTATTTAAGCATTAAAGACAACATCGTTCAATTCTCTTCATTACTTCTTTTGTTAGGTTATCTATTCGGTATGTTCATTTTAAACTTTTATATGGTGACTATTTCAGGCTACGCACTCTTAGCTATATATTCAGTCCAGCAAACATTTAAAAAGAATTCAAACCCAGGCTAAAAGTCCTTTGTCTTCTTCTCCTCTATATATTCCTTCAATTGAGATCGGGATCTCGAGCTCCGGCATTAAAGGGTGCTTCTTGATATAAAACCTATAGCCCCACTTGCTACTAGATACCCTTACTATAACGTGCATTGAGTGATGGTTAAAAGCTCCTCCCTGAGGCAGACCATTAACTTCTCTTGTGAACACCCATACGTTTCTCCTAAGAGCTGAAGTAATTACAGTGTAATTTTTTCTGTGAAAATATGGGTCAATAACTATTACCTCACCTTGAAAACTATCTATTGTAGGTTTTACGTCTTCTGCCTTGAAGGCCCTCCTTATAACAATTTCACCGTAATTTCCGGTTATCCTTTGGAACTTCTTTACAAGAAAAGGATCGAACTTTCCGAACTCTTGTACGATCACTACATTTATTGGTGCTGAAGATGCTACAGCCCTATGGGCTAGGAATAGAACATCCTCCCAATTTCCGTAAAACTCAACTCTTTCATTGCCTTCAAGGATCTTATCAATAATTTCAACTCCTAACCTCATATTTTTAAACATGTTTATTAAATAGTGAGGGTGTAAACTGAAATTATTGTAATACTTTCAGCTAACTCTCCGTATTCATAATAAATGAACATACACACTTTTAGTAATCCTTGAGAGAGTAGGACTATGGGCAGGACACTTCCCTCACTCACGCAAGCAATAAAGGAGGAAACCGAGAGGTTAAGAAGAGTAGCGGAAAGGGTCAGGGACGAGAGGTTAAGGGAGAAACTCCTCAAAGCCCTTGATCACACTAGGGAGTTACAAGACGCGTTTTACGACGAGATAGCAGATCCTCAAGAGATAGTCCTCCTTACCCTAATCCTTTATATGTGTGGTGAAGATGACAAGAGGATACATCATTGACGTTAAGCCATTAAAGAGGAAACTGAAACTAATATTCGAGAAGGGAGTTGAGGCTGAGATAAGTACTACCTTCCCTTTATACTTAATTCTCGACAACCCTGAGCCATTACTGGAACACCCTGCAGTTGAAAGGTTCGAAGAAGAGAGCTGGTACTTCCCGCCTGATTATAAAAAGAAAGGAACGGTTTATAGGATAGAGATCAATGACTTATCTTATTACGACGACATAGTGAAGAGAGCTAAAGAGAGACTTAGAGCTATCCATGTAAATACTTATCCTTCAGTGCTAACTCAAACCCTCCTCAGGCTAAAGGCATATCCCATGCATCTAATCTCAGTAGAGAACGGTAGAGTAACTCTCTTGGAAGAAGAGGGATCTCTTTCAATGCCGGATTTGAAAATAGCTACGGTAGAGACATATAGCTGGTATGGGTTAAGCGAGAAGGGCGAAAAATACAAGTTGTACTTAAATGGGGAGGAGATTGATAGTGGCTATACTAAGGACTTTGAATTCAATGAGTTTGTAGACTTAGCTGAGTGTATGGGAGTTTCTTGTAAAGGTTTTAGAAAAGTAACGGTTAGAATAGATCTGACTAAAGCATTCCTTAGGGCTAAGGGATTGATGGAGTGGAGTAAACTTTCTAAGACTTTACTTAGGGAGATAAGATACGGTAAGATAGGTAAAGTAGTTACTACCAATGTCGCAATAAAGGCTTTGAGGAGGAAATACTTAATCCCAGACATTAAGGTTAACGTAGAAAAAGCGAAGACTTTAGACCAATTAGCTAGAGCCGACAAGGGTGGTTTGATACTCATACCTAAGCCTGGCTGTTATAATAACGTATACCAGATGGACTTCTCCTCTTTTTACCCGTCTATAATTATTAAGTATAATATCTCACCCGAAACAATAGACGAATGTGAAGACGTAAAGACAGATATAGGGCATTCCATTTGCTTCAAGAGAAGGGGAATAGTACCTGAAGCACTTGAGGAAATAGTAAATAGGAAAGAAGCACTTAAAAGAATTGACGAGGAGAGGGCTGAGGCTACTAAGTGGGTATTAGTAGCTTCCTTTGGCTATTTAGGATATAGGCACTCCCGTTTTGGCAGGATAGAGGCTTATGAACTCGTCACTTACTTCTCTAGGAAGAATATGAGGGAGGCGATGAAGATAATTGAAAACAATGGTGGCAAAATACTTCATGCTATAGTAGACTCAATATTTTACCAAGGGGATAATGATATCTCATATGAAGTAGAAAAAACTTTAGGTTTTAGGGTAAAGAGTGAGAAGTATAACTGGGTGATCTTTACCCAGAGTGGGGGATATGGTGTCCCTACAAGATACGTTGCTAGATATCCTGACGGGAAGGTAAAGGTAAAGGGTTTGATAAGGGAGAATTTACCATTTGTCGTAAAGAGATTTCTACAAGAATCTGTTAACATATTAGCTGAGGCTGAAACTTGTGAACAAGCTAGGGAGAAAATCGTTGAGGTAGACTTAATGAAAGAGGAATTGTTAAGTAAATTAGAGCCTCAGGATTTCGTAATAAAAATTAAAGACAGAGCGTATCTAAGAGGATCCAATGGATTTTATAATGCAGAGCTGGGTTATAGTGGTGTTAATTTAGAGTATTATCGAGACTATGTGAACAGATGGGAAGAAATTTTACTATCCCCACTTTATATTATGAACGGATGATGAGCTTGACCGAGCTCAAAAAGGTGAGATAAGGCCAGCATCCTGACCTTGTTTACGAATTTTAAATTACAGCAGTTATGGGATTTCTCGTTAGGTGTAGCCTTGAAGTCAAGGCAAAATCTAATAACTGCTGTAAATTATAAAAAAGTGTTTTATATTTATTCAATAACTTTATTAAATTAAGGAAAAATACACGCCAGTCTAATTATATTTATTCATGTTTTTATAATCCGAATTATAAAAAGCATTAAATAAGATCCGTAAGCAAGATATAAAATTTTATAAGAGATTCAGTATTTCTTTAAATCTTAAAAAGTTAAAAAACTTTATTATTATTAATATTATAAGGAAGTAGCTAAATATTTATATTATTCAATGAGTTAACAATGAGATATGTTATCATCTACCGTCTTTATATTCTATTTCCTTGAATTGATCTAGCAATGTTTTCAATTCGTTCTTTTTAGCCTTTATCTGTTGTAAAACTTCAAGTGCTTGTTTCCCTTTTTGAGTTAGATAATATGAATTATCCTTCCTTATTAAATAGCCTTTATTCTCTAACTCAGGTAAGTATTTTTTGGCTACTTCATATGTTATTCCTGCAGCATACATCAATCTAGTCTTGTTGATTCCGTCTTCTTTGCAGGCTGAAAGAATATCTGCAATTATGTCATATTTATCTCTCTTTCTCCTGTTAAACTCTAACATACAATGAATAAAACAAACATATATTTAAAAAATTTTTTCCAGATTCAGTACACGTAAATAACCTATCAAACACCTTTTTTAGATTGTTAATACTGTGAGTAGCTTAAAGTGATAGAATATTTTTTGAACTAAACTAGTTTAGAATCTACTAAAAGTAAAATTAAAACATATTATTTTAAAAAAGAATTAATATGAAAATTCAGCATTAATAAATCTTTCCTTTTTAGAATATTGAAAGTTGGGCTCCCGAAACTGGCTATAACCGTACTTTTATTATAAAATTGCTTAATTGAGTATATGCTCCAATTTCTGAGAGGAAAGTTTATAATTAAAATCCAAATAACAAGAGAAACTTCTATCTCTACGTAAAATTTTGGATAGTTATTGAGTTTGGTGTTTCATACTTTTTTTGCCAAGAAATCTATTTAAGCATTTCTAACGTAATCTATCGTCAACTCGATTTATATAGTCTTTTTCGGTGCTTTACGTAAATCACGTTTTTCTTAAGGTAAAAATGATTTAGTAGTTTAAATAAAATTTAATAATAGCATACCGATAGTGATGTAACAAGTAGTGATGTAATAAGATGTCTATGCAACCTTCATGTAGAGAAAATAAACGAATGCTTAGGGTTTTGGGTATTAACTGTGACGATTTTATTGTTAGGAGGATATCAGTACGTCTTATAGGAGATTACGAAAAGTTTTTCAGAAATATTATTCCTGAAAACGTAGAAGAGATAACTTTGTTAATATCACCTAAAATTAATGAAGAGGAAATTATGACGAGTTTGAACAAGTCCTTCAAAGAGATTCCTATCTTTTTAATTCAATCAGACTCATTGGCTGAAGACGAGATAATAGTAATAACTAGATAGTAACTTACTTAATTGATTATATTCTGAAATAAAAAGGAAGAGTAAGATAATAGTATACATGGACTTTAATTTATCCGAGGAAGAAAAGCTACTAAAGGATAGTATACATGAATTTTTGCAGAAGAAATTAAGGCCTATAATGAGGACTATAGATCAAGAGGAGAGAATTCCAAGGGAATTCGTGAGAGAGGCTGGAAAGATGGGTATATGGGGAGCAGTTTTTTCAAAAGACGTAGGGGGTTTGCAACTTTCCATGACTTCAGCAGTAATAATTGCTGAAGAACTTGGGTGGGCAGATTTTTCTCTTGCCACAGGTGTAATGTATGTTTTAGAGGAGGGATGGGGTTATGTTCTTGACAGATTGGGTAATAGTGAGTTAAGGCAAGAAGTACTCCCTAAAGTTGTTGAGGGAGATTATTTCTTAGGAGTGGCATCTACGGAGCCTACTGGAGGAAGCGATGTAGCTTCCATTAGGACTCAAGCTATAAAGAAGGACGGGAATTATGTTATCAGGGGTCAGAAGATATACATAAGTGGGGCATTAGAGGCAAAGGAATGGGGAGGAGGTCATCTAGTTCTGGCAAAGACTAATCCTCGAGAAAAGCATAAAGGAATTTCGATAATTTATGTTCCAACTACGGACGAAAGAGTCAGGGTAACAAAGATAAACAATATGGGCAGAATGGGAATCTCAACGGCAATCGTGAACTATGAGGACGTAAGTGTTCCTCAGAAAAACCTGGTAGGAGAAGAGAACAAAGGGTTTTATCACGCAATGGAAGGATTTAACCATGCTAGGGTTTTAGTCGCCGGAATTTGTTTAGGAGCAGCTAAAGCCATTCTTGATCAGGGTATTGAATACATTAAGAATAGAGAGGTATTTGGGCAGAAACTTAAGGATTTTCAGGCTATTGCATTTGAGGCTGCGGAGTTATATACGCGTCTTGAAATGGCAAGACTTTTGACTTACAAGGCTGCATGGGCGTTAGACAATAGCGTTAAAGATGCGCATGTAATAGCTGCCATGGCTAAGTTATCGGCTCCACAAGTGGCCCTAGATATAGCTAAATCCGTGATGATGTGGATGGGCGGATATGGGTATAGTAAAGATGCTTTAATAGAAGCTGGCTTTAGGGGTATTGTAAGTTACCTAGTTGGCGCAGAGGGTGCAATGAACATAATGAAGCTGATAATTTCTAGGGGGATCCTCGCATAATTTTTTAATATAAAAATTCCTATTATCTCTATCCAAATTTCCTTCTAAAGAATAGTAAATAGCCCTAAGTAGTAGCTTCAGCGTTGTCAGTAAGTCACTCTGTTCGTATAATGTAAGAACGAAGGTTGGTAAACTCCTTATGAAGAAAAAGTCAATTCTACCTCTTATAGCTGAGTAAAGGGTGTTTCGAATAATCAGGTAATATCTCCAAGTAGGATATAAAATGTATTTACTTTCACTTTTCAGCACTTTTTTGTATACTGTTACGCCATGTGTAATTGCTAAAGTCTTTAGAACGAGTAACATTATTTTACTTAACCTCTTTTTAAATGGTAAAGTACCATTTCCTACTGAGTGGGATATAAGTTGTTTTTATAAGCTAAAATACGATAACCGTTTTTCCTGAGCCGTAGTCAACAGTTTTCGATAATTCGTGAAGTTTATATACTTTGTATGAAAGTTTAATTACAAGGCTGAAACCTAAGGAAGTGTGCCAACGCTTAGGAATATCATACCGCACACTACAGAGCTATGTTAAGAAAGGCTACATTCAACCCGTGATACTACAAAGCGGGAAATGGAGGTTTAAAGAAGAGGATGTCGAAAGACTCATGGGGGTCATTAGAAAGAGGAAAGTGATACTCTACGCTAGAGTATCATCAAATAAAAAGACGACTTAATAAACCAAGTTAAGTACCTAGAGGAGAACGTTAAAGAATACGACCAAGTAATAACAGACGTTGAATCTTCATTAAACATGAAGAGGAAAGGATTCATCAAGTTGTTAAGAATGATACTAAACAACGAAGGAGTGTGGTGATAGTGTCGTCATTAAGCTACAAATTCTGGGATTAACCTTCTCTCCCACAAGACTAGGGCTATGGAGTACATCATGCTACGAATGCTCCTATTTACTGCCTTCGTTGCTCTCTTGAATCT
>NZ_JBBHKU010000046.1:0-63788 GCF_037389295.1 Stygiolobus sp. RP850M
TAACTCGATTTGTCCTTTTCCGTTTGACATCTTTTCAGTATGAAGACGTCTAAAATTAAAAACTTCTCGCTAATACCGACTTCTTGGTATTACCTCCCTAAGATTCCCATAACTGCTGTAAATTTAAAAGAATTAAGTAAAAACGAGAATAATAAGAAATTTGAACCAACTCTAATTCCAAAGACGTGTTCAATGTGACCCAGTATCTGCAGAAGCTGTAGAAACGGGAAGGGGATTATAAAGCATGCAACTAGAATATACGAAAAGGTTAGTAGTAAATGGATTCCCATAAAAACTTCTTCAGATTCATAGCCTCTACTTTAGTAATTAAGGACTTTCTTTTAGGATTTCAGTTCTTAGGCTATCCCTTGTACATGTACTTATTTGGTATAAGTCCTTATGAAATTGGTATAATATATTCGCTCGAGTTTTTATCTAAAATTACATTTATTCCAATTCTTCATTATTTTAAGGGCAAAGAGAGGCTAAGCTATACTTTGTCTTTTTTATTTTCATCCATAGTGTTCCTTAATTTGGCTTTATATCCCTCTCTGTTTACTTTCCTGGCAAATGCTCTACTGATAGGTCTTTCAAGTTCTCTAGGTTCTTCGGTTACTGTATTCTTGGGAGATTTAGATAGATCTAAATTTTCCGCACTAGGTTTTTTGAGGAGAGTATTCGCAGCCCTTGGTTTCCTTGCCTTTTATCTTACTAAGTACATTCCATTCTCTACTTTTTACCTTTCTTTCTCTCTCGTTGCGATCGTTCCTATAGTTCTGTCACAGTTTATTGAAATGAAGCCGGTTGCTGTAAAATACACCCTATCAATTGAGTTTGTTAGGAGAAGTTTGAGGGAGTTTTCTTGGTACTTAACCTATATTATAGGCATCTCACTCTTTACCAACATGATACCGATAGTAATTCACTACTACACCGGTTTATCAGTATATGATGAGGTGTTTTATTTCGTCATTGTATTTGTTATCTCTTCGATAGGTGCTTATTTTTCCAAGTTTATCAAAGGCAGATTACTTATCATGAGCTTTATGCTTTCATTGCTGATTTTGGCTCTCATGGGAACTGGATATTATGGCGGTGTCATGTACATCGCTTATTCTTTTCTCTATGCGATCGTATCCCCTAACGTGTCTTATCTTTACGCCAGGACTATAAATAAGGACATTGATAAAGTGGCTGTAATATCATTAGTCGGCACTATAATTACCGCTCTGGACAACTTTATGGAAGGACTAATTATAAACCTTGGCTTAACGTCTTTAATCTTTCCCTTAGCATCACTTTTAATGTTCCTCGGAGTGTTCAGCAAACTTAAGGGGTTAAGCTCAGAAAATAAACCATAACTTTAGAATTCTGTGTATCTTTTTCCCCATTTAACATTGCAAATTACATTTTGGAGATTCAGGGATCCTTTATGAATTGTAATATCTCAGTTGATTTAGCTTATTCAATGAAGAAATTATTGAATATATTTGATTGTTTGATAAGGAAATAAGGATATATGTAATATTATTACGAAGGATAAGATAGTAGATGAGAGGTTGTAGTTAATAGCTATGGCACGGACGATCTAGTCCTCCACGCGTAGTAGCGATTGCTAACCTACCTTTAGGGACGAGTTGAAGGACTCGGCCGTGAAGAAGAGGAGGTTCAGCATGCCCTTCACTCTACCCTCTATGAGTCCGAGAACGATCATGATCACAGCCTTCCCGCATCCCCTCATCTTTACTTAATTCCCGTTCACAATCAAATACTTGAACTCCCCTCCCCCACCTCCAGATCGGAGTCCAGAGCTTGGCGTTCAGCTTCCCTTTCAGTACCGAGTAATGCGGGAGGAGAGGGTGATGTTCAGGGCCTCCCACCCTGGATAATTCTTCCATCATTCCAGTCCTCAGTCTCTCCCCTGCACAGGACGGGTAACCTTACCATGATCTGCTCCAGCCCGTACATTACGTCCCTAGAGGGAGATGTTGAAACCCTCGGGTGTACTTAGCATAACCCTTCCTCCTCATCTCCTCTCCCTAGCTAGCCAGTTTTTCAATCATTTGGTTCTTTCTAATATCACAAGTACAACCGCTAATGATAGCAAGAATAAACTAATGACAACTATCGCCGTTGTTAAGTTTACACTCACATCCGTTACTGACGTGGTAGGTGGTGTTATACTCTGAATTAACGTGAAGTTACTATTAACATCGGTCGAAGTAACGTTAATTTGAGAAATATCTGCAGAATAGTCTATCTCCTCGACATACGGGGTCGACTCCTCTCCTGCGTTAGCGGCAATTACTTTTATCACTAGATATCCGTCGCTTAATGGTATTAATACCGATGTATTTGTGGTATTTGTTACAAGGGTATTGTTAACATATACCAAGTAGTATTGAGCATATGGTGAGGATGGCCAACTCACGTTTATGTAATTATTCTCAATCGTCACTGTAACGTCTGGTACTGCGGGTTTTATGTAATACGATACCAATGCACTCGTCGTAGTAACGCCAGCTTGGTTTATAGCCTTCAAAGTTACATTATAGACTCCGAAGGGTATCTTAAGTAGCACTGAGTAATTAGTTAACGTAAGGTTTGCAATGACTTTACCTCCTGAGGTCACAGTAAGGATGAACTTTGAGGGTTGGGTTGAATTCCATGATACTAATAAACCTTCAGCTAATTTACTAACTACGAAAAGTACCGATGCTTTCTCGACAGCAACAAATTCTACCTCGGCTTCGCTGCTGTTCCCTATCTGATTATAGGCTATGACCCCGACAGTGTAAGTCTTACCCGGAGTTAAATTAGTGAAAATATAAGACGTTATATTCCCTAAGTTTTTAGCAAACGTAATATTTCCTCCCTTCATGAACAGATAATATCCAAGGATGGGTAACCCACCGTTAAAAGTTGTTTTCCATGATACTGTAGCATTTTTATCTCCTAACTTTACGTGAAGTATTGGAGGGTTTGGAACTGAAAATGGAGTCAAGACTATTATCTGTGAGGGTGTACCGTTACCTTGTTGGTTGAAAGGGATTATTTGGAAATAGTATTTTACCCCGTCAGTTAGATTAGTGAATGTATAAGAAGTAGAATAGGTCATAACAGAGCCCTTCTGACCGTCGCTGCTCCAATAATTTATGTAGTAACCAGTAGAAGCGTTATCAGACCATACGATCGTCGCTGTTTCGTTTCCTGCTGAGAAATACACTATTTTAGGGGCTGGAGGTGGTAATATTATTTTCACAGACTGAAACACGTCCGTAGGTACTTGTGATGGTAATAAAGCTCCTCCTACTATATACAACGTATTGCCTAATTGTACGTAACCGCTGGACTCAGTAGGAACATTTTCAGTATACGTTGTGTAATGCCATGTATTGTTGTACAAATATGCAATAACGCCGGGTTGTATAATGCCGTAACTAAAATAATAACCTCCTACAAAAAATAACGTACCTTCGTAATAACCTACAGCTTCTCCCTCAATACCTGAAGCCAATGAAGGTAATGATACCCATGAATTATTGGAGGGGAAATACTCGTAAACTGATGCAGTAGTTGAGGCATACCCAATATATCCTCCTATTACGAACAATACTGACCCGTTGAAGTAATAACCAAAGTTAGAGAGGGGCTGGGGTGTCTTTCCTATTATTTTCCAACTTCCGTCTGAAAACGAGTAGACTTGTATTAGGTTTGAGGGAGGAGCTAAGTCAAGCCCGGTGAAATTAGCTCCTCCTATTACATAGAGCTGATTATCATAAACAAAGACTCCCTCGTCATAAACCGGTCGTGGCATAGAGTTAGAGACTATTACCCACTGATCTCCCTGAAGTTTCAATATGCCCCCGAATATCCCAGATATGTTAAGCCCTCCTACTACATAAATACTTCCGTTATATACTACAGCCCTAGCACCTATTAAAGGGAAAGGTAGACTAGGACCTTGAGTCCACCTCCCGTGCGAGTAAATAAATACCGCTGAAGAGTATGAGGGACCTTGCGCCATTCCTCCTATAACATATATTGAATTATTGAAGTAAACCACGGCCGGATCTTGAACTGCAATAGGCAAGCTAGGGAGGTCTTGGCACCTAAAGCCCACGTCAGAATGGGTTATAATAACCATATATATTGTTGGTATCAACAGTGAGAGAATTAAAAGAAAGGTTACTTGTCGTTTCCGCATTACTCGTTATATATTACCATGCTAATAATAAAATCACCCGTAAATTCCTGAGTTAAAACATATAATAAAGAGAATTTAGGTCTTACTCAAGCTTAAAAGATTTTAGAAATGATATAGTAAGTTAAGTTCTGCATTACCATTGCTAATTTTAGGAAATAAGGATCCATCATCAATTTAGAAGAGACATATATTTCCCTCTTTCCAGTTCTGATGGCTTTAACAACGGCGTTTGCTACTTTTTCCGGTTCGACTGCATATTTATCGAATATTGTCTCCTTAACATTCTTAAACGAAGGGTGAGAAGTGAAATTCGTTTTCACTGGCCCAGGGTACACACCACTCACCTTAACGTTATACTTCCTCATGTCAGCCCATAAGGCATTCGTGAAATGGGCTAGAGCCGCTTTAGATGCGGAATAAACTATGAGTTTAGGAGAGGCAACGTAAGCCGCCTCCGACACTATATTTACGATTGCTCCTCCTCTCCTCTTAACCATATCCGGTAGAACTGCCTTTGTAAAATAAAGAGGGGCAAGAAATAAGGTTCTGACCATATATTCCTCTTCCTCTAAAGAGGTCTCCAAGAAAGAACCATAAACCCCAAAACCAGCATTGTTTACTAGAACGTCTATTTTCCCGAACTTCTCCTTTACTTCTTTGACGACCCTAAAGTCTTCATCCTTATTGCTCACATCTATTTGGTATTTCACATCACCTACATCTGGTTGACTTCTAGATACGGAGATAACAGTATAACCTAGTTGCTTTAGTTTAATTGCAGTAGCCTTACCTATTCCCTTACTTGCCCCCGTAACGATCGCTATTTTCCGTTCTTCCACACTGATACTTTGAAGGTTAAGATGAAAAACTTTTACCTAAATTTTCAAGTTGAACGCATTCCTGAAGTTATTCTGTATAATTTTTGATAACTCCTCTACATCTATATCCTTAAGCTGTGCCACGAATGGGATAGTGTTAATTATATCAGTAGGCTCTAGGAGCTTACCCCTATATTCATAACCGCCATCGCTTTCCGTTAGTAAGATCTCCACTGGAGCTTTTTCTATAAGCCTTCTGTGCTTCTGTTGAAACGTCACCGACGGGTTAACGGTTATGTAGAAACCAGCACCTTCAATGTCTTTTAGTAAGTCCTCGGGTCCTGAATACCAGTGGAAGATTGCCCTCTTAACGCCTCCATTAATTAGTACGTTGAATGCGTCCCTCCATGCGTCTAAAGCATGAACGTTAATCAACATATCATTCTCAGCTGCCTTTCTCACAAAGAAAGTAAAATAGGAGAGCTGTAACTCCTTGTTCGCTTTCGCAAATCTGTAGTCCAACCCTACCTCTCCTATAAAATCTGCTTTACCTATTAATTCTTCTATTTTCTCTAACTTCTCTTCATGGACTTTCCAAGGATGGATACCCACTCCAGTGAGTACGTTTTCTGACTTTAACGACAACGTTTCAACGGAAGACGCATAGTCCATAGATACACCTGCAATCACAAAGCCTTCATAATTTTTCTTTAGGTAGGAGTAGTGGCAATGAGCATCATAAAAACGTACTGCCTTCATAATTTAGATTGCGAAGATAAGGGATAAATACCTAACTTGTGCCAGAAAAAGAATACATTGTAACGTTTAGGTCTAGCTCTGAGGAGATGTTGAATATCTCAATCTTTAACGGTGATGAGATGTTGTATGCTCTAAAGTCCGAAAGCTTTACCCCCATCTTGTTGTAAATTACCTCTCCGTCACTTATGTTTATTATCTCAATAGAGAAAGGCTCCTGAGAGTATGAGCGGATCTCTACGTTATACACTCCTGATAATGGGTTTACTTTGTATACGTATGTGAAATTGGAAGAGTTCGAGTACAACAAGAGGGTCGAACTCTTCTCGAGGAAGTGTGAATACTTGACTTCCGTTAAATTGTTAACAATTGTCATATACGTAGACACCTTTGAAGGTAGTGATATGACTAGTTTATCTCCAATTACTTTTATGAAATGAAAGTATATACCAAAAGCCGTTAGCGAGGTTAAAATAACTAAAGTTATTCCAATTACTTTTCCTATCATGAAAAAATTGGTTAGACATGAACAGTTTATAAGTTAGACTTCACCTTATTACCAGCTTGATGTCATGTAATTAAAGTAAGGAAAACGATTAATAAAGTTGCATATCCCATTATCATTCCCCACTGGGACGTAGACCTTATTCCGTATAAAGTGACCAAGTATCCCATAGTAATACTACCTATTCCACCTATTATGCTACCCAGATTGTATGCGAGGCCTGTCATTGCACCTCTGGCTTCGATCGGAACCGACTCAACAATTAGTAACGGTGCCAAAGGCCAAAACCCGGTAGATATCGTGTAAATCATTAAACCTAACGCTACATAGCCGTGAATTATATCTAACATTAAAGGTAAACCTATCATTTCGCCTATAACTCCGACAATAATCAACGACCTTTTACTGATAACGTCCGAAGCCCTACCGAATACTATAAATGAAATACCTAAGGCTATGTTAGAGACAGTCATCAAAACCCCTACTAATTTGTCTGAGATACCAATTGATGAGAGGAACTCGGGATATACGGCGAATATTGAGTAATAAGAGAAGAACATTCCTGCTATAACTATCGTGGACCTTATTATGACACTCAGATAGGGCTTTACGGTAATCTTTCTCTTTTTCGTGAATGTAGTCACGTCGCTTACCTTCGTTATTATATACGGTATAAGTATTAAGGGAAGGGCACCCGTAAGTAGGAATAATCTCCAGTCTTCATGCAAATATAAATAGGCTAATCCAGTTAATGCGTAACCTAATCCGTAACCGGCTTGTACTATCCCGTTAATCAACCCCCTCATCGAAGGTGGGGCGTTTTCATAAGCTATCACAGTACCCGCTGTCCATTGTGCACCCATAAAAAGTCCTTGTAAAGCTCTGGCTAAAAGTAATACATAAACATTGGGAGCAAATGCTAACATTGCCTGAAACGAGGCATATCCCGCAGTTCCTACGTTTAACACTATTTTCCTCCCCCTCATATCGGCTATCCTACCGAAAACGTAACCGCCAATTACCCTGAATATCAGACCTAAGGCAAATAATAAAGTCCCCGTCACAGTATTAACTCCGAGGCATGTTGATAAGTCCGTGTAAACGTAAGTGATTATCAGGAGATCGTATATATTACCAGCCCATGCGAATACCGATGCTATTGTTGAGTGAATCCATTTTTGCATGAGTATGCCTTTATTTATTGAAGTATTTTATTTGTAGAACTATAAAAATTGTAAACCGTGTTTAAATATACAATTACACTTAATCTTTCTATTACCGATTAAAGATATATCTGACGAACATAAAATTCGATTCGTGGAAATTGTAAAAAAAGAACCAGCGATAGCCAATATTGCACAATTACTCTTATTCATCGCGATGGAATTTGACGGAAGTAACGCATACCTTGAGTATTATTACACGATTCCAGCACTTATGCTACTATTCCTAAGCGGTGTACTCCTTATTAGTGATCTTAAAATTGATAATAAGGTAGCATATTACCTAGCCATTTCTGAATTATTTGTAGTTCCAGTACTCTATTTTGTAATAACCAGAAATGTAGTGTTCCTCATTCTTTACATACCGTTGCTCATAGGTTTTTATTACAAGTTATTGAAAAAAGTAACTCTCATTCTGTTCTTCGGAATCTCCCTCTTATTTTTACCTGATAGAACTTTCTTCGGTACTGACGAGATTTTGATAGGTTATTATTCAGCTTATTTGTTTATTCATCATCTAAACCCTTATAATTTTTCTCTGACTTCTAACGTATATTCATTCTACAATTTAACCTATGCTAAATATTTAATTGGAACCCCTTATACTACAGGAGGTTTCGTCACCAATTTAAATTACCCTTCACTTTTTTTCCTTATAGAGATTCCGACAGTTATACTAAATATATCACCAAATTATGAAATTCTCATTTTTTACTTGTTAACAGGAGTTTTAATGTATTTAAACACTGATGAACTGACTTTTTTACTTTTTATATCTATATATTTACTAAATTATAACTATCTTTTTTATCCTCTAGGTGGAGTAGACGATACTATCTGGGTATTTTTTGTGTTATTATCTATGACTGTGAAAAACGCGAGGTTGAAAGGAGTTCTTTACGGGTTAGCGATTTCATATAAACAAGATCCATTAATCATACTTCCGTTTTACTTGTTACACCTAGGTAAAGAGAGGATTAAATTCCTATGGTTTACAGGACTTACTTTTCTACTAATTAACGCATATTTCATTTACCTATCTCCATTTTTATTCTTAAACGACTTGTTGACTCCCCTAAAGGGAGGATTGATACAAATCGGTTACGGGATAGACGTTATCTCTATAACTGGGTTATATTACCTCTATCCGGCTTTTTTCACAGTTGCCTCAACTCTGATACTAATTGTTGGGTTATTGACTAATAAAAGATGGTACGGTGTAGTATATTTGTCATTCTTGTTCTTTTATAGGGTCTTATGGAATTACTTAATGTATTGGCCGTTATTTTCTTATGTAGACTCTTTCCAAAATAATAAACTCCTTCCCGTAAATCCGAAAAAAGTCAGAAGATTGCTCTTTGCTTTGACAATTTTAATTTTTCTCACATTAGGTATCTATTTCCATTTTAATTTTCTCAATTACCAAAATTCAATTCACATGAAAGTCATCAAAGTTTTTGAGAAAGACGATTACATATTTGCGTTCCTTATAAACGTATCATTCTACGGTGAGGGATCAGCCCTACCCCACTTCAGGATACTCCAAGACTCTCCTACAATAACTGCCAACGGACTTTTATGGTGTTCTAATTCAACTATTTTGAAGACGGGAGGGTCAGAGATTGTATATGTATATGCCCCATATCATTTTCTCTACATAAACATAAATAATACAAAAATCATTGAAATAAATGCATATTATTCAAATTATCAGGGATACGAACTATTAAACTTTAAAACTTGCTTATAAGTGAAAATTAATTATTGTTATTAATCTACATTTTTATCTTAATTTTTTGCTTAAAATTTCACATTTTATAGCCAGAGAGTGTTGAAAAATCATATATAGTATTATACTATCAACGTTTCATGAGCCGAATTGAACAATAAGACTATGACAACTTTTATGATATTTCTCTCCCTAGGAATGATGGCGCTGAGTGTATTCTTTTACTACAACGTAGGAACATATGCTTACGTAGGAAATTACAATGGTTGGCCGTTATATTGGTACTTCCCGTTCCTGCCTTCAATAGTGTTCTCGATATTAGCATTCTTTATTAGCGTAGCCTTAATTTTCTTGTCTTTAAGGCCTAAAGAAAGCGTGTTTAAACTTTCCATACTCATTACTTTCTTATTTATTCTCTTAAGCTTGTTAATAGCCAGATTCACTTTTGGCTTTACGCAGGAGAAAATTGTGCTAGAACTACCCTCCCCTACAGACGCGCAGTTGATTCAGTTACTTGCAGCTAGGTCATTACTCGAGGGTCATAATCCATATACGCAAGATTATGAACCACAGATGCTTTCCTCCTTAGCCCCTCAACAGTACACGTGGATCTTTAAACAAGGGACTAGTAATTACACACCCTCTACTATAGTCGGTTTTGTCCACAACTTTGACTACCTCCCTTCAGCCGCTCTATATTACCTGCCTGCTGTAGCCTTCGGCATTCCAGCAAACGTGTATAATGCAGGTATCCTAGCCCTTGGTTCCGCTCTAATTTTCCATAAACTGAAAGGAAAAAACAAGATTCTCTTTTCGTTACTAGCCTCATCGTTTATGTTCATGTATTTCGCTCCTCTTCTATTATATAGGAATACTCCAGGCTGGATAGTACCATTTGTGATAGCAATTCTCTTTCCGGAAAACCCCTTACTCTCTGGGATCATGCTAGCTTGGGCATCAACTTATAGGCTTTACGTGTTGATTTTCACCCTATTTTACCTAATCTTAATCTGGAAGGAGGGATATGACGTAAAAAGCGTGGTGAAATATGGTTTAATCACCGCCGTAGTCTTAGATCTTCCCTTTATCCTACTTAATCCTAAGGCATTCTGGAGGGATAACTTACTCCCATTCGTAGCTAATTTTAGGCCTTACGACGGTGGTCCCGGACTAATTTCTTTAACTTATTTAGGAATAGAAGTTGCAAAGACATGGTCGTTTGTCGGCCTAATTATGATTATAGTTATCGGCTTAATCTTATCCTTAAGGTATTATGATACGCTGAGATACGGCATTCTGGCCTTTCCTTTAATATCATTTTTCTTTTATTATAGACCTTTACCATCTTATTATATGTACTTCTTACCGTTGATACTTTTAGTTTACGTATTCGTTGTGGAGAGAGGAGAGCTATCTCTGGACTTATCAGAATCGGCTCTGACAAGAATCTCTGCATATTCTGTCGTATTAGGGTTATTATCTATAGTATACATGTACGGAGTCTACACCTTCGGAGTGATCTCTAACATACAAACTGCTTTTGCCCTTTTTGCCTTATTCATTGTCACTCCCTTCGTGATATATTTCCGAAACCTAGTTTTCAAGATCTCTCCGTATTTATTGTTCGTAATCGTCCTCTCCTTATCGACCCTAGTCTTATTATTCATACCTTCTGAACTTCACGGTACTAATTTTATAGTAATGGGTCACGGCTACATGGCGGACACAATGTTACTCCCTGATCTGGCTTCCCAAAGTATAATAAAAGGTGTAAATCCGTACATTTGTAATTACTCACAAGTAATGAATTCCTTACCGTATTACGGTTCACTTTACGAAATATTTCACTACTCTAACGATGTTATTAACATTTCACAATTTCATGCGTCTAAGGGTTTTACACTCTATTATACACCTAATGGTACTTACTATTATCATGGGCTACCGACAGAAAACATAACTTTTTATGATTACCCTCCGATGAATGCGATATTCTTAGTTCCAGCCCACCTATTTAACATACCTATAAGGTTGTGGGAACTCTTGGTTTACATAATTGTTATTTCCTTAATTTTCTTAAAGTTCATGAGGAGAGGAGATTGGGAGAAAGCATTAGCCTTAACTTTAATCCTAATGTCAGGATATTTCGTCTCATCTTACGGATTCGTATTTCTACTGGACTCTACTTCGTGGATAGTTTTAATAATTCTGGGCTTGACATTTTACGAGTCCCCTCTAATTTTCGGATTGTTGACGGGGATGGCTGTAGACTCAATGCCCCAAGCTATAATACTCTTTCCTTACCTGCTCATCTACTTAAACACTAAATTCGGGGGGAATTACGTTAAGCGCTTTCTAATTACTTCAATCGTTATCTCAATATTAATACTCTTACCTTTCGTTATAACCTATCCTAAGTCACTCTATCTTATGTTGTTTCCAGTTCTTGCTAAATTACCAATGGTTGGCATAGGTATAGTTACGATAATAGGTATTTTCGTCTTTCATACGATCTGGCCCTTAACTCTATTCAAGCCTATACCTTACATTACGTTAGCTTTAACGTTAATAATCACCTACCTTTTTAGGAAGAGGTTAGAGGAGGTCAGCTTAATGATTCCAATATACGTGATACTAACTTTTACTAGGAGTTACCCAGAATATTTAATATATTATCCCTATATTGCATTCCTCGTTTGGCTAACAACTGAGGAAATAACGAGCAAATACAAAATAGAAGTTGGAAAAACTTCAGGTAACTAAGGGCTTTATTTTTTCCCTTCTCTCTACACTGAACTTGTAGTTTTTAGCAAACATAGAACCCAACAATGTAAGCAACATCATCATGAAACCAAATAAGGCAATGTAATTAAATGCGGTGGATGACGGTGCGTATCCCATTACTAGTATCTGATTGTTAACCATGACGATTATAGGGACTTGATATGATTGCATCAAAGCAGTAGCGACGACAGGACCTGCTCCCCCTCCTATTGTCCTCAGTAGAGTGTTCATGCCCATTCCGGTAGTTCTATACTGGTCGGGTAGTGATAAAGCTACCATATTTACTAATGGAAGTATTACCGCTACAAGTCCTAAAGAGGATAAGAAACCGTCAAGTAAAACCTCTTGTGACGTAGCCCTATAAGTCATTAACAAGATGTAAGCTATCATTGTGAGCAAACTACCTGTGACCAATAGAGGTTTGGGACCTATTTTAGGCATCATCCTGCCAAAAATAGGCCCAAATATGACCATACCTAACGCTACCGGAGACATCAATAGACCTGACTGTATTGTTGAAAGACCTAGACCGTAGGGTTGGGGAAGTTGTGCATAATAAACAAGGAATATAAACACAGTGAACATGCCTACACCAGATATCAGGCCCACAATGTTAGCTACAGCGAAATTCCTTATCATAAATAAGTCCAGTCTGAGTAGTGGTTCTTTAGTTCTCCTTTCGTAGAGAATAAAAACTACATAGAGCATGAATGATAATAGAAGAAGTATCAAGTTTTCAGAATTTTCCCATCCCAGTGTAGGTCCCTCAGTTATATATATGAGTAACATTACCGTTCCGAGTCCTATCAGAGATGCTCCTACATAATCAACTGCTTCTTTAACTCTATGCCCAATGTGAGGCAAGTACTTTAATGATATTACAAAGATTATCAGCGACAAAATAGCTGCTGTGTGGAACGCATAAGGCCAACCCAGATCCTCTACTACATAAGACCCTATTAGGAGACCTAGAGCAGGTCCTATACCAATAGTTGCACTTAGAATAGCTTGTGCGAATGCTACCTTTTCTTTAGGGAATAAATCAGTCACTATTGCTATAGCAATGGGGAACATAGAAAACCCGACACCTTGTACAGCTCTAGCCCCTATAAGAACCCAAATATTAGGCGAAAACCCTGCAATCAAAACAGCAACTATGTAGAAACCTATTGCTACTACGTACATTTTCTTCTTCCCGTAAGTATCAGCTAATTTGCCCATTAAGGGAGAAGTGGCTGCGGCAAAGATCATATAAGCAGACGTTATCCAGCCTGCCAGAGTAGTGGAGATAGAGAAATCATTTTCAATAGTGGGCAATGCGGGTATTACCATCGTCTCGACGTAATTAACAACTAACAGCATACTCGATAGAATAAGAAGTGTCTTAGATCTGATGTCCATAAAAGGAAGTCCGAGTGTCAAGATAAAAAAGTTTCGATATATCTTTTTACCTTAACTCCAAAGGTAGTCTACCCCTACTTTATCAAGTGATTTTAACCAATTGATAAACTTCTTCACATTTTCACCTTCAAAAATAGAACCGTGTTGTGGTGCTATGACTTCTATATCAAGTTTCTCCATAATTTCAATAAGGTGATCTAACGCCTTCTTATTTGCTAAATACCTCCTATGAAATCCCTCCATATATTTCACATGTTCTTCGAAATTCTGGACTATAAGGTACCACTTACCTTCGGGGAATACAGCGGCACCGAGGTCACCTGAAAAGTAAACTTTAGACTTCACGTCATAATAATGGAAATTTCCGGGGGAGTGAAGAAAGTGAGCTGGAATAGCTCTAATTTCCGAATTGCCTAGCTTAATAGTGGTTCCCTCGTCTGGTATATCAACTATCCTGCCCTTTACATCAACCCCCAGATGAGGTATGAATCTCTCCCACAAAGCCGATACGTATATGGTAGCGTTAGGAGTCATATCCATCCAGAGGTTGAGAGAACCTATTACGTCTGGGTCTTGATGCGAGAATAGTATATACTTTATATTCTCTGGTTTCACAAACTCGCTAGCATTTTGGAAGACCCTTTCGAACACGAAGTAGCCTCCAGGGTCTAATAGTGCTCCCTGATTCCCGTCTACAATTAAGTATTGGTTAGTCAGAATACCTTTCTCGTAATCCGATTCATCCAAACCTAGCCAAACAAACTTGTGATCTTTTTCCTCGTAGATGACGTAAGGCTTGTGTACCCTTAAATTTTTACTCATTATGAATCAAAGCGTCTAACTTACTATATTAATCTATATGAAACAAACTGTGAATAAATCGCTATGAGTACTTTCTTTTTAACGTTTAAATTATATAAACACGTTTATTTCTTGTGTTAAGCACCGTTTATGCTTGCTTATAATTCATAACTTAAATATGTCAAATATTACTAAAGCTTAAAATAGAGGCATAACCTTAACTGAACCAAACTCAAAGAGAATCAGAAATTCTTATATAGATTGTGAGAACATTGTTTAATTAATACCAGTCATGATCTCCATAGTAATTCCAGCATACAACGAGGAGAAGAGGATAGATAACGCGCTAAAAGAACTTACGTCGAGATTCCCTAACTCCCAGATCATAGTGGTATTTGAAGGTAACGATGGAACACCGGAGATCGTTAAGAGATATAGAAACGCTATCATAGAAATAAATAGAATGAGGCTAGGTAAAGGAGGATCCTTAAAGAAGGGAATACAACTCTCGAACACCGAAAAAGTTTTGCTTATAGATGCTGACATACCAATCCCTTTGTCTAAAATAGATGATATAACTAAGATCAACGCAGACCTCGTGATAATAAACAGAGTGTTTAAAAACCAAACTAAACTAAGGAGGTTCCTTCACAATGGTTTCAAATTCTTGGTAAAATTGTTCTTCCCTTCTCTTCGAGAAATTAAGGACTTCCAAGCCGGAGTGAAATTAGTAAGAAGAGATACAGCATTGAAAGTTTTGGACGAACTAATTATTAACGACTTTTTATTCGATATTAACTTAATTTATGCCTTTAAGAGAAGGGGGTTTAAGATAGTTCAAATAACAGCCGAGTACATTCATGACGAAATTAACAGTAAGATATCTAAGTCGTTATTAAAAGTCATCATATTTATGTTTCTGTCCCTTATTAAGCTGAGGGTTTATTACTCGCCTTTCCGAAAGGTGATTTATACTGAACCGTTCCTACACATACAATCTAAAATTATCGAGTTACTGAGACCGTAAAGGGTAAGAGTGGTAATAATTTTATTATGTAGTTGAAGTCAAGACTTATGTGTGGATATTAGTAAAGTCCAGAAGTTTAAAATTGACACTTATTACTTAATCCTCTTCTTCTGGGATCTATTGTTATCATATATCCTTTTTAGAGGACATGTAATTTACGCTGGGGATCAAGGTTTTATTATCTACCCGCATATTACGTTTAACTACCTAGAATGGGGTGATGTAGTACCCTACACTAACTACCCTTACGGCTTCGTCCCAATAGTCGCTCCAAACTCATGGGTCTATTGGCTCACAGTACCTTTTGAGGTCTTTGGTTCATACGGCGAAGAGATATTTACCCTAGTGCTCATGTATATCGGGACAGTGTTTACTTTCAAACTAGCCCAGATCTACTTCTCCAAAAGAGCGTCATTACTGGGTTCTATGATCTTCCCGTCCTCGTGGTACCTCTTTTCCTCAGGATCCGTTTCCTCTTCTATTTTTTTCAATGATCTCTTTACTTATTTTTCGTTACCAGTTCTCACTTATTTTGTAGTAGCTTTCTCAAAGGGTAAAATCCCATTTTACAAATATTTTTTCGTATTCTCACTAATAGCATTCATAAGCCTTACTGCATCTGCTGACGTGATCCCGTTCGAATTCGTATATCTGGTAATAATCCTTGTGTACTTTATAAGGAAGTTTAACGCTATAATAGCCTCTATCTTGTCAATGATCCTTGGTCAACTTTACTGGCTTCACTTAGCTGTAGCACCTACAGTATCATATTTTAGTGGAATAGCAAACACTTCCTTGTCTATATATACCGGTCTTCAGACGTACACCCCTCTTAGCCTTACGATAAGAAGTCTGGGAGCTGTAAGCATTACTTATATCCCAAGTTACGTTTTACTGTTGTCATTAATTATTCCTCCCGTTTTAACACTACCCCTTCTGAAAAAGAGGAGAGATCTCGCGTTTTTCTACTTTATTTGGATACTAGGGGTTGGTCTACTGTCCTCATATACTACCCCATTTAGACCTTTAATAGAATACGGTATACTTCACAGCGGTTTGTTTGCCCCTTTTAGAGACGCACCGCTCTTTCTATCACCAGTAATTTCACTACCTTATGCACTGTTATTTTCGGCTTTCCTTGAAGAGTTACTTAAGTTCAAAGCCGGGTTAATTGCCTCCCTTATGCTGTTCCTAGTTCTGGGTGTAGTAATCCCTTACCCAGTCATAATATCTTATAACACTGGTAGGATTAGCATACCACAACAGTTCATAAAGACAATTACTTACCTTAATGAGCAAGATGGGGACTTCACTGTCCTACTTTTGCCGTTTCCAGTTTGCGGTTGGTACGGGACGAGTTGGTATTACGGTAATAACATATTCTTGTACTTTCTCAAAAACCCCTTACTCGCAGGAGGTACCTATTCAGGAGGAGAGTTTCGTGAACTTTCAACAAAATTAAACTATCTAATATACATTATTCAAGAGGAGAATAACGTTAGTCCTTCCTTACAGTCTATTAAAAATCTTCTCATGTTATTCAACGTGAAATATATTGTAGTTGAGGAAGATGCGCAGAACGTCGGAATCGTGAATTTAGTGTATCTCCCTCCTCAAAACTACACAGCGTCGCTAGGGATTCTACAAAAATTTGGTATAGTAAATTTAGTAGAAAATTATTCACCTTTCTTAATATACAAAGTTAACTTAAATACGTCCTACGTTTACGAGACTAACAGTAGTAACATAACTCTCAACGAGAATTTGAGCTCTATTCTAAAACCAGTTGAATTTACCTTTAACGGTTATCAAATTACTTTCAACGTGAGTAACTATAGACATATACTTCTGACATTTGCTTATTCTCCTGATTGGAAGATTCAGGGAAAAATGGGTTATAACATATCTGGGTTCATTATGTATAACGTAAGCGGTAACGGAAAAGTAACAATATATAACTCACTTACACCAAAGCTTTATTTGTCTTATGGTATAGCCATAGTATACCTAGTAGTACTGTTCTTATACACCTACATCTTACGTAAGTACGGTTCGTCTCGGGTACTTTTCATCAGAGTTTTAAAGGTTTTCAGAGCTTTTCTTATTAAAAAATAAACTTAAAAAAATTAAAACTTAAAATTTCCTCATGGCAAAATTCCTCATAGTAGTCAAGTCCCAAGACCAGCTTAACGTAAATACTGCGGTAAATGTAGCTCAAGGGTTGAAAATGATGGGAGCACAAGACGTCAAAATAGTGTTTCTAGGTCCCGGAATTACAGCCTTATCAAAGAAGAACAACGTATCAGAAATAGTTTCAAAGGCTACCGAAAACTTAAAGAAAATGAACATAACCGTTTACGCATGCGAAATGGCTATGAAGAATTATAACGTGAGTAAAGAAGACTTAGTATACGTTAATGAAATATCGAGAGGAGCTGATGTAATAGTTAAATTCGCTGACAATGGGTATACTGTGTTAACTTTCTGACCTTTTTAATCTCATCTTCTTTTTGTTTATAACTTACGGATTTAACTTCCTCACGGGAAAATCTATTATGGGCTTACCGCTTGACGAAATATTGAAATATTACCCAGATGAGGATACAGTTAACCTTATAATTAGTACATCATGCGATAAGGTCGATGACTACGTTAAAGACCCCAAGTTTTTCCATAAGTATTCTAAAGTCTTAAACAAGTTATTACCTTGTATTAGAGACGTAAGTGCCCTTTTAGAAAACTTAGATAAGGAACTATATTTAGGAGATAAACTATCATCTTGGAGAGTAATTATATCGGCATTCAAAAAGGGCTTAGTCGATAAAGATTTCATAGATTCACGTAAGAATACATTGAGTCAAGTGCTTACGCAAGCTGAGGGGTGGAAAATAATTCTCGAAATCATAGACCTAGTTAGGGATAAAATAGAGGAGAATAAGAAAAAATTATACGAATTACTGCCTTCACATGAAGAGTTATGGGAAGTCGTATACAAAGGAGGAATTGCAATCCCTTCTCTCGTGCTTGAGGATCCTCATGTTAAGTCTGGCTCAATAAAGTCCAAATACTTCTGGAAATTCTTGCTCACAAGAAGAAAAGATGGAACGGTCAAGCAAATAGTTATTAACGGGCTTAAAAGGGGAAATTTAACAGCGTGGTATTACTCTCCAGAGTTCGTACGATCAGATGTTATCTCAGAAAACGAAATTTACTCTAACTCCGCAGTCCTCCTAAACAAGATAAGGTCTAAGTCTACGTGGATGGTAATCACGAGGATTTCCCCTTTTCTAGAAAAGGATCTCATCTCTCAATACATAAGCATATTTTTCGAGAGACTCTTTGACGGAAAAATTTTCGTAAAACTATTGAAGAGCGGAATACTGACATCCGAGTACAGGGAGTATTACTTAGAGCTCCTTATGTTTGATCACAGAGCGTGGGTTTACGTGGATAAAGCTGTTAAGTATAACCTTGTGAGCAAAGAAGAACTCGAAATATTTAGGGAATATTTCGAATACTTCGTGAAAGTATTTCCAGACCTTAAGAGACATGAGAAAAAGATCAGGCAAGTATTAGGTTGGGCTTGAACGTCATCATCTGACTTCCTTTATATAAAACATATTAGTCAGATCTGGGTAATACAGATCTGACTGGGGTGTAGGCCGTTGACTTCCTTGGGCTTAAAGCCCGGTGGGGAGCTTGGCCGCCTCCAACTCGGACCGGAAGTTGGGCAAAAAGCCCGAATAAAACATAAGGGTGAGTGTGATTGGAGGCACCCAGTTGCAGGAATAGGACGTATCAAAAGATAAATTAATTGTACTAAAATAATCAGTTTAACATTAGTGAGTAAAGCAGGTTCCGTGGCGTAAGTAGTGTGGACTATGCTCAATTTTTAAGGAAAGTTTTTATACCGGAAGCTCCCCGCCAGCGAGAGTTCCCATCTCATCATTCCCACCATCGATTCGGGATTACATCTGGTGAGCAGTCTAGTGGCTCAGAGAACCACTCCCATTTGAAAGGGGGACTTTCATTGCCGAGCTCTAGTCCCTTGAAGGAAGGGAGAGATACTGATTGTTCCTCCCAAAGTCCCATTAAACTAGGGAGGAGCTTCATTAGTGTCACTAAGAGAAATTTTGGCAAAGAAGTATTTAAACACGGGGCTATCAATCCCTTAGCGAGGCTTTTCGCCCCAAACCCTCTTTCTTTGCAAAGGTTTCACTATCGCATTTTAATCCACATCAGTTTTTATAATCGAACCAAGAACCGTCGAGATAGTTCTTTAACCCAACTCGAGCCTCTTGATAGTGCTAGGTACGTAACCGGTGTGGGAAATAAACCCTGAAACGTCTACATCCTTTAATTTCATGACAACGACCTTACCTAACAGTCCTCCTAAGTCCACGTAGGAACCTGGAGGGGAATCTACCGGAATAATCCTCGCCCCGAGAATTTTGTTCAGGGTAATACCCAAGGCTAACACGTCTGATATAAGACCTATGACCTTGTCCATCCCTTGGGACTTACTCACTCCTACCATATCGATCCCGCTATTACAAACCGCTGATAAGGCGATGAGAGTATAATAGTCTATATACCCTTCTAATGCTCTCTCGATCATAACGGAGTCCTCGCTTACCGGTATAAAGGTGCTACTGAGTCCCCCTACCGCCGAGGTAGCCATTGCACCTCCCTTCTTTACCGCATCCATCAATATTGCTAATGCAGCCAAAGATCCGTGACCTCCCATCTTCTCTATGCCCATTGCCTCTATGATCCCAGCAACACTGTCCCCAACTGTCGGAGAGGGAGCTAAGGACAAGTCCACGGTTGTAAAATTTATCCCCATCTTCTCGGCCACGCTCTTTCCTATCAATTCGCCCAGCCTTGTGACCTTAAACGCAGCTCTCTTGATCACGTCATGAAGTTCTTGTAGTGCTTTGGGATTACTCCTCCGTATTGCGCTTTCTATTACACCCGGTCCGCTAACTGCTATGTTAATAGTAGCTTCAGGCATCCCGAGACCGTGATGAGCGGAAGGTACGAAAGGTGAATCAGGAGGTACGTTAGCCATTATCGTTGCCCTAGAAGATGAGGTAGGTGGCATGTTAAAGATTTCATTAACATACAGTTTTATTGCCTCCATATTCATCCCAGCAATAGTAGACGCAGCGTTTATCATGCCTGTAAGTCTGTGAGTATTGTTTAACGCTTTTGCAAAGGTCTTTAGGGTCTTTAGGGCCCCTTTAGTAAACCCTCTGTCAGCAAAGGCTGAATATCCACTTATATAGTCTATTTTGTAAATCTCAGCGAGTTTATCTAAAAATTTAGCTATTTCTATTCCTTCTTCTTCTGCTAAACTTTCTAGGAAGAATTGGATAGGAGACACTGCTACCCTCTTGGTCACTACCCTTATACCGTATTTCCCTGATACTTCATCCACAGCATAAGTGAACTTTTCTAAGGTTTGGTTTAAAGTCTCCAATCTCTTCATGGTTGACTCCAAGTTTCCTGTAAGTGCGAATAGTGTGTTCACACTCAATGTGACAGACCTTATGTCTAATTCTTCTTCTCTCAGCATTCTATAGACTTCGACAATTTCCTCTGCACTGTACCGCATTGTTCACACCCTTTCTATATATCTGAAGACCTCTTCATGGTAGGCTTGCACTTCTACTCCTAGTTCCTTACCCTTCTCTTGCAATTGCTTTCTTAACTCCGCTAGGGACACTTTACACTTCGATATGTCTACTACCATTATCATTGCAAATATTCCTCTGACTACGGTCTGTGAAATGTCTATTATGTTGGCGTTATTTTCCGCGAGCTTAGATGCGATCCCTGCTACTATTCCCGGTTTATCAGCCCCGACCACAATGATTACAGCGTTCTCCATCTGGATTATGTATGAGTAGAGCAATTTAACTCTTGGGATTTTTTCCGTATATTAGTTCTAGAACTTATTTATAATTGTAGATAAATTGTGATATATGCAATATATTGTTAATTACATTTTAAAATTTGATTAAGGGTTCCCACCACCAACTCTGAGCAAAATATTTATACTATCCTGCTATATATATAGTAAGAAAAGTAAGATGAGGGAGACTATAGAGGTGACCGGAATTGCGATTCCTAAAGTATATAGCTATCAGTTGGACTTTATGGGGAGTATCTCTATATTTGTTTTCTCCATACTTAACTATTCTCCTTGAGAGTTCTATATCTTCTCCTTTTCTTATAGACTTAACATATATAATAAGTTCTATTGCTGGAATACTCTTTATAAATCTACTAAAAGTATTTAGAGACGAAAGCATCACTAAGATGTCAATAGTGGTTTCCGGACTAGGTCTCATCATACTCGGGCTGTCAAACAACGCTGTAAGCGCAATATTAGGGTTAATAACATACAACACTTACTGGATCGCCGTACCGTTCTTCTATTACAATTTATCCAGAGCAGAGAAAGAGCAGTTCTCAAAGACTTGGGCAATTTCTATGATACCGGCACTGATATTACCTATTGTTGGAGGCTTAATATCCCTTCATATTGGAATCAGAGCTATCTTCATAATTTCAGGGGTACTGATGATTTTGTCAGCAGTTCCGTTAACGTGGGTAAAGTTTAATATTGAAGGGGAGGGGCGTTCCGAAAATAGGGAGAGTTTAATTCCGCTTATCTTCTCCGTTCTTCCCTTATCTCTAGCCCTCCCCTTCTTATATGAGCTGAGGTCCTTTGAGTTATCAACCGTCTGGCTGACGTACGAGATAGGGGAAGTAGTAGGTATATTGTTAACATGGATATCGTGGAGGAATAATAACTCCTTAGCTGTAGCGCTACTGATCTTTTCAACAGTGATCGTAAACTCCTTTGTAGCATTAGGAGGTTTTTACTATGGGCTATCGGAGGCTGTCCTGAGCTCCGGAGTAGGTAGCGTAAACCCCAGAAGCTTCAAGACTGCCATCAGAGTAGCTACTATGGAGGCTTCGCTATGGACAATAGGATACATCATGTCGTCTTTAGCCTACATAGTTAGCTACTCGCTGCCCTTTGTTTATGCAGGTCTTATAGCACTTCTATTTGCTTTACTGATAATGGCTAGAATTGAAAATAGGAGGGTTAGAATGCCTAGCCTAAGGGAAATCTATCTAAGTGTTTCTCGAAGAGTCAAACACGTGAATTATGAAGGAATAGATCCCTATTTTAAGTTTGCATAGTTTTTAAAGTGAAGGACTGTTTGTAAAGATAGATAATTTTTTCTCCTTCTAAGTTCTACGCTCTCTTGATTCAAATCCTAGAACCTATTGAATCTTTAAGTATAAGAAAAAGTCTAAAGCTCTTGACTTCTTAGTTTTATAAATAACGCTTAAAAGTGTTGAATGAGATGCTCATTGAGTATGAAACTTCAATATGAGATACCGATAGCTATAGGTCTTTGGTGGATACCCGTCATAGGTCCCGCAATATTTGGAGCTGTTGACGCGTTTATAGAGAGAGACTTCAGAAAGGGCATAATATCTACAGCAGTATCTTCAATTTTGGCTTCATCATTTTACATTTGCTTAGCATTTTATGTGATAAGAGCACCTATATTAGGCAATTTACTACCGGTTATTACGGTTGTTATGTCTGCTGTAGGTGTTATAATATCATTAGCCACTGTGTACCTACTATTGTCAAGACTGAGTATTACTTCTGTAAGCGGAAATGGAATTTATACGGAATTTTACTCTTCCAGTGTGGAAGAGGCGAAGAGTAAGGTCGAGAACCTTATATCTAGTTTAGGGATAAATCCCTCAGACTGTCCTAGTCCCTCCCTTGAACTATCGGAAGATAAAATTAGGACTACAATGGCATGCAACGGTCTAAAAATACAGTACGAAGTTACTCAGGAGTTAAGGGGGAAGTATAAAGTAAAGGTGTGGGTAAATAATAGTAATGAAGTGTAACAATTAAATCCGTTTGTCGAAAAATCAATTTATCATGATACTCCCTCATCAAGATATAAGGGAGTTATTAGGAAAAGTGATTTTAAACTATTCAGAGCAAAACGTTAGGGAAAATGGTTACGATCTGAGAATTTGCGGAGATAATTACTACGAAGTACTAGGTAATGCAGAGTTACCAGGGAAGAAAAGCGAGATAAGGTCATTTCAATTTGATGAAGTTGCTAGATTGAAACCATTGAAAACGTATCTTTTTGAGACGTGCGAGGAGTTCAAAATGCCGGATAACTTAGCTGCATTGCTTACGCTAAGGAGCACCATGGCAAGAAACGGTTTTCAAGCCCCACCTACAGTAATAGACGCGGGTTATCAAGGAAAAATCACAGTAGCAATAACCAGCGTGTACGAATCCTCTCTAAGAAAGGGTATGGCCACACATCACGTGATTTTCATGGAGCTAAAAAAACCTACAGAGAAAACTTATCGTGGACAATATCAGTTTGGAAAAATAATTTGATATAGACTAACCGAACCTCTCTAGCCATTTCCTATGATCTTCGTCCTTCTTCATTCTGGCGTGTCTCTTCCAATTACCGAACGTCTTACCCTTAATCTCCGCCTTGCATATTGGGCATACGTCTATTCCGGTCTTCTCAAGATGTATCTTTAAACTCCTCGTGTCCTTGAATTGGTTCCAATCTGGAAAGAATTGACTTGACATTTAGGTCTTTAAGGGAAGCAAAGAGAACCAATAACATCATATTATATTACGAGGAAGGACATTAATAAGTATTTCCTTCCCTTAAAAATTAGGAAAAGACAGATTTTTTATATTAACTAATTGCATTAATTGTGGAAAATTAATCTTTAACTAGCTAGAATTAAACTAATCAGATATTAAAATTAGAGATGGTATTATGGACTTTAAAGAAACCTAATATCGAAGTGAGTATAGTCATCAGTTAACTTATCATCCCCAGCGAATCACAGAAGTCCTTATAATGAGCTGTAGAAGACGTTTTAAATAGGACTATCCCAGGCAAGACGCTTTTGAGTGGAAAGTTAGATAAAAAAAGAGTTGTTACTTTCGATTTAGGTAAAGTCGTGACCTTTTGCGATTTCCTCTAATATTAGCTTCTCGATGATTACATTGAAAGCATCGTCCAGTGATAACCCTTCGCTTAAAGCGTAAAGCTCAACTTGCCTCAAGATTTCTTCGTCCAAGGTAAGTGTAACTTCTGTCCTCATCAAAATTTCTATCGAATTTCATATATAAGGCGTTATCTATCCCTTACTCCTAAAAAAATAGGAATAGTTTTTCATGGGATAAAACTAAGACAAGCCAAAATCTTCTCCCTTAAGTTACCTCTGATCTCTTCCTAAAATCACATATCCGCGGATGATTTTTAAATAATTACTTTGATACATGTATACGTATTACGTCATGTAGTGATTTGAAATTCGGAAGTATTAGTTTAATTTTCGAACCGTATTCATTGCTCTTTTTTCCCTTGTTTTTCAGATAAGAGAACCATGTAGGTAAATAATTAAAGTGATTTATTTTCATTGTTAATTCTAAATCTTGATCACAATATGGACTCTCTCGGAAACTTGTACGCGATTATAGGAATTACTAACCTAACTTCCCTTATGAGATCTACACATGTACCGTAAAGACACTTCGTATGACGACCAGATTTATTTTTGAATAAAAAGTTAAGCGTTAAAAAGTAAAATCTTTTCAATAGTTTACCTGCTAACGTTTAATAATTCTACAATAGCTAATCATATTATGACCCTGGCAGCAGTTGATATCGGAGGAACATTTACCGACATAATCATTCTTGAAGATGACGGTAGTCTGAGATTTTACAAGGGGTTGACAACACCTAAAGAGCCAGAGATAGGTGTCAGAAAAGGTCTAAAAGACCTCGGAGTCAAAAAATTGTCTAAACTCTTCCACGCAACTACTATCGCGACTAACGCACTTTTAGGGCAACTTAACTTAGAGTTACCACGTACTGCCCTTGTTGTAACCAAGGGCTTCAGGGACGTCATAGAAATCGGTAGACAAAACAGACCCGAACTCTACAATCTCTATTTTACTAAACCTAAACCACTAGTATCAAGGGACTCGAGATATGAGGTGGACGAAAGGACAACTCCGGACGGTAAAGTCATGAAGGAACCTAACTTGAGAGATTTGGACTTACTGGTCAAGAAAAATTACGACTCAGTAGCTATTTCTTTTCTCCATTCTTATAGGAATCCCGAAAATGAAAAGAAGGTTAAAGAGTACTTGTCTAAGTTCTTTAAATACGTTGTAGCCTCCCATGAAGTGTCACCCGAACAAAGGGAGTACGAGAGGACTTCTACGACATTAATCAACGCGATGCTTATGCCTATAGTGTCGAGATACGTTGAAGGACTCCGAAGTCTTGCCGAAGAGGTTTACATAATGTCCAGTTCTGGAGGATTGATAACCTTAGAGGAAACGGTGAGGAGACCAGTACAAATTATCGAGAGCGGGCCCTCAGCAGGGCTAATAGGGGCTAAAGTGTTCGCGGAGAAATTGGGGTATAAAGACGTAATAAGTTTCGACATGGGCGGTACTACGGCTAAAGCAGGAGCAATAGTTAACGGTGAAGTCGAGATTACCTCTGAGTACGAAATCGGAGGGAGGACACACCACGGGAGGATTGTAAAAGGCTCTGGCTATCCAGTGAGGTTTCCATTCGTAGATCTTGCCGAAGTCTCAGCGGGTGGAGGTACGATAATATGGGCTGACGAAGGAGGTGCACTTAGAGTTGGTCCCATAAGTGCGGGAGCAGATCCTGGTCCGGTTTGTTACGGTAGGGGAGGCGTATACCCGACACTGACCGACGCTATGGCTATCGAGGGTAAAATAGGAGACTTACTTTCAGGTGAAATGAGGTTAGACGTTAAATCCGCTGAGACTTCACTGTCAAAGCTAGGTGACCCAATGGACGTTGCGGAGGAAGCCATAAAACTCGCAAGTGTGGAAATGGCTAGAGCGATCAGACTTGTTACTGTAGAGAGGGGATTAGACCCGGAAAACTTTACGTTATTTGCCTTTGGAGGAGCGGGTCCCCAATTCGCTCTTGAACTTGCGGATGAAATGGGAATTAGGGAAGTGATTATCCCACCCTATCCCGGATTGTTCAGCGCACTATCTCTATTAACGGCAGACCTGCGTTTCGAGGGTAGAAAAGCATTTCCTAATAACGTTGATAAAGCATTCGAAGAACTTGAGAGTAATATCCACGACGTTGATTACTTCGTAAGGTATATTGATGCTAGGTATAGCGGACAAGGTTGGGAACTAACTGTAAGGGTGGAAAAAGGACAAGACTATCGTAAAGCTTTCGAAGAGAAATACCTCTCGACTTACGGTTATACTTTACCCTATCCAATAGAAGTCGTCTTAGTAAGGGTTTTCGGTGTTAAAAGACTTGTCGACCTCAAGCTCACAGAGCAAACTAGTGGTGAAGTAAAAGTAAGTAAAAGGAAAGTGTATTTAGGAGACTGGACTGAGGTTGAAGTATATAAGAGGGAAACCTTACCCAAGGGGTTTAAGGCAAAGGGACCGGCGATAATAGAGGAGTATAGTTCTACTACAGTGGTAAAGGATGGGTGGGAATTCGAAGTTAGTAAGTTGGGGTCTATTATACTCAGGAGGGTCTGACCATGAAGTGGGAAGTAATTGATAAGGCTACTACTTTCATAGCTGAAGAGATGGGCGTCCTCCTCAAAAGAGCTGCCCTCTCTCCGAACATCAGGGAGAGAATGGATCATAGTTGTGCAATAGTGGATAAGGAGGGTAGAATAGTAGCCCAAGCCGAACACATTCCAGTTCATTTGGGCTCATTTAAAGTTGCTGTGAAAAACGTACTCCCTTATGTTAACTCGGAGACTGTTATATTTAACGATCCTTATATTTCAGGCACGCATTTAAACGACGTAGGAATAATAACACCAGTGTTTTATAGAGGCGATTTAGTCGCATACGTAGTTAATAAGGCTCACCATGTTGATGTAGGAGGCCCCTCTCCGGGGAGTATTAATCCTAATGCATCTACCTTATATGAAGAGGGAGTAGTTATCCCTCCCCTACCGCTTAATGACGAGATCTTGAAGATAATAAAAGAGAACTTTAAGACTCCAGAGATATCCTTGGGAGATATAAAGGCTCAAGTTTCTGCAAACAACATGGGAGTAAAAAGACTGAAGGAGCTCTTTGATAAGTATGGTTTAGAGAACGTCCTTAATGCTTGGGACAAGAGTATAGAACACACTAAATCGTTGTTACCGAGATGGAGGGAAGAAATATATGAAGCTGAAGATTACATAGAGTGGAAGGACTCCTTACTCAAAATTAAGCTCTCATTAATCGTAAAGGAGGATAAGGTGATTGCAGACTTCTCAGGGACACACCCACAAATAAGTGGACCGCTTAACGCAGTAATTGGAGTAACTTATTCATCCGTGTCATTTGCAATAAGGTCTGCAATAAACAAGGAAATACCTACTAATGAAGGTTTTTACTCGTTTATAGAAGTGAAGGCTGAGGAGGGTTCTTTAGTAAACCCAAGAAAACCCGCTGCTGTGGGTGGAGGTAACGTGGAAACAGCACAGAGGATAGCAGACGTTACATTCTTAGCCTTGTCAAAATTTTTACCAATTCCAGCCGCGGGATCAGGGACTATGATGAACGTGATGATGGGAGGCATTCACGATAGTAAATATTGGGCCTATTATGAAACAATAGGTGGTGGTAGTGGGGCGAGACCTAATTCTGACGGTGTCTCGGCTGTTCATGTCAGTATGACGAACACTATGAATACCCCTATTGAGGTTGCAGAGTCTTCCTACCCGATCCTCTTTACTTCATATAAGATTAGAGAAGGTAGCGGAGGAAAGGGAAAGTATAAGGGAGGGGACGGGATTATGAGGAGTTTTATCGCTCTCGATAGAATTAAGTTGTCAATACTGGCTGATAGATTTAAGATAGGCCCTTGGGGATTATACGGAGGAGAGAACGGAAAGCCAGGGGCAGTGACTATAAGGAGAAAGAACGGAAAAGTAGAGGTTATGCCAAGTAAATTTTATACGGAACTCGAAGCAGGGGATGAGGTTATAATAGAGACTCCGGGTGGAGGGGGATACGGGAAACCTGCAGGGTGAACGGAGTATTTGTCTCTAAATGCTTTTTAAAGTCAATATCTATTTCTTACAAACTAAAAATGATATTTGATGATTATTATTCCTATCGTCGTAAATCTTTCTTGAGGTTGTCGATATTAGCGGGTTTTATACCGGTCTTAATACTAGAAATTATGGTCTTTGGTATGTCGTCATATCTGATTGATGTTATCCTTATTTTCGTAACTCTCGTAACTTTGTTCGTTCCTTCCAAGTTATTTTATGCTTACAAGATAGAAAAAGGATCCCTTTATGCTCTAGGTGGAAAAATATTAGACTTAACGGATATAAGAAGTGTGATAATAGAGAATAGACGAATAGAAGGAAGAATATATATGGGTGATTTAATAATTTACACGAAGGATGGGAAAAGAATAACTTTACCTGAGATCCTAAATCCTGACCTTCTCTATTCTACTTTGACCGGAGAGAAAACACTCGATGATAACGAAAAGTAAGCTTTCTTAATTGAAAAAGTTTATAAATATTCTTGATGAGAATACACTATGCAACAAGTAATACAACAGGAAAAACAAGAAAGCAATACAATTAGCAAGATAATGAGTAGTAGGAAGAGGAGAGAAGCTGAAATTATAGAAACTCCTAAAGTTGTAGTAGACTAAATTGAATAGAAAAAATTAAAGTTAATTTTTATGTAAGTTTTTTGTTTATTTCTTCTTGGTACTTATGCAATTAGGAATTGCAGTCCACAGTTCGATACCTTCTAAAGAAGCCGAAGAGAAAGTGAAAAGGTTTATCGAATCGCTAACTTGTAAACCCAGAATATTGCTGGGCGGTTATTGGGGACTAATGAAGGTAATTGCTGATGAGGCAATTTCAAGAGGTTTACAAGTTGTAATGTTCCTACCTGTGGAAAGGGAAGACGTAAAAATCCCATCAGAAGTGATTAGAGTAAATACTGGATGTGAATACAGATGCAGGTCGGTTATGCTTGTCCGTTCATCAGATGTCCTAGTATCGTTAGGCGGAGGAGTAGGTACGCTAATAGAAATCGCAATGGCTTATGCCATGGGAAAGCCCACATTCGTTCTGGTCGACACAAGGATGCCTACGGACGAACTACGGAAGGCTTATCCACGTCACTTCGACGATAGGGCAGTAGTCGATATAAAGTACTTTTCGGAGCCTGACAAGCTAGCTAAAGTTGTGTGTTCTGAAGAGTTTACAACTGTAAAGACTGACTTTGGTTAAACAGGGTATTTAGAACAAACAACTTTATGCTTTGTGTGAGAGTTTATACTATGCCTGACGCTTTTTCCATTATATTAGATGAAATAGCTGAAGACGTCTACAGGCGCTTAGGTAAAAGGTCTAATGCTTCCGTCAAGCTGATTCCCTTTAACCCCACAATACTAGGTTACGTTAAAGCTAATGATTATACTATATATTTAAATTCAATACCATTCGGCTTAGTTAAAAATGACCCCATTAAATCAAGAGAGTATTTATACGTAGTTTTACTCCATGAATACTTACACTTAGTAGGAATTGCCGACGAAAGAGAGGTGAGAAAAATTACTACTGAAATAATAGCCCAAAAGTTCGGCAAGACAAGTTATGCATACTCATTGGCTGAAAAACTGACAGACCCGATAGATTTACACTTGATGAACAAGGGAATCAGGCCGTCAATGTACATGTAGCAAAAAAATTAATTGTTTCCACGTTAGAATAATAAACTTGAATGATGACATCGCCAGTATAAGATTCGGTGACTTCACCTGGCCTTCCTGAGTCATGGTTTCCTTTTCACTTCTTCCCATTTTCCGTTCATAAGTACGTACTTACCCTCCTTGGCTATAATCTCTCCTTCCCTTATTACGTATCTCGGAGGTTCCATGAACCTTAAGAGGTCAATTTCGTCTTCAGCATTAGTGACTAATAAGTTCGCCTTTTTGCCTTCTTCTATACCATATTCCGTTCTCCAGGCTCCAGCTGCGTTGTAAGTTATCAAATTTATCGAATTCCTCAACTCGTCAAAACTTGTAAGTTGATCTAGATGAATTGCCATAAACAGTACTTGTAACATATTACCGCTTCCTAAAGGATACCAAGGATCCATAATACAGTCATGCCCCAAAGCTACGTTCACTCCGTGATCAAGCAGTTCCCTAATAGGCGCCATTCCTCTTCTCTTAGGATATTCATCTAGCCTCCCTTGAAGTACAGCATTTATAAGGGGGTTCGGTATTACTGTAACTCTAGCCTTTGAAACAATGGGTAAAATCCTATACCTATATGCCTTATCCCAGCTATGCATTGCTGTAACGTGTCCTGCAGTGACCCTGTTAAACCAATTGCTCTCTATTGTCTTTTTAGCCACAACCTCTAAATACCTTGAGTTGGGGTCGTCAGTCTCGTCAATGTGACCGTCCACATCTTTGTTAAACTCTTTAGCTATGTTAAAGGCTAGATCTATTGACTTTACTCCGTCTTCTCGTGTTATTTCATTGTGAGGGATCAAACCTACGTTATCCGCACCTAGTTCTACAGCTTTGTAAAGCAGTTCATCGTTACCCTTGTCAGTATATATCCCGTCTTGGGGAAAAGCCGTTATTTGAATGTCCGCTATTTTCTTTAGTTCTTCTCTTACTTTCAATAGAGCTCTTAATATTTTAAACTCCTTTTCCGTTATGTCTGCATGACTCCTGATCCATAAAGTCCCGTAAGCTACCATGAGTTTCACAGCTGTCGTCGCCCTCTTTATCACGTCGTCTTCAGTTAGTTTTCCTTTAATGTCTTTCCATATCCTTATACCCTCCCAAAGAGTCCCGCTAATGTTTTGTACCGGAAGGAAAACACTATCAAGGTGGAAGTGCATGATAAAGTAAGGAGGTATAACTAGCTTACCTCCAGCGTCAACGAGTTCTTCTCCTTTACATTCCCCTACACATGTGATTATCCCGTTCTCAATTCCTATGCTGACTTTTCTACCGTTAAGAAGTTTAGCATTTTTAACGATATGCATCATGAGACATGAGAAAAACGTATATTATAAACGTTATATCTTATCGAACGGTCAGTTTCTCTTTACACTGATTATCCAAATTCCATCTTCTTTAGCCTTCTCAACTTCATACCCCCTGAACAAGTAGGATATATCTACATCACTCATTAGAATAAGAGTTTCATTTCTCTTCAATTTTTTAAGCAACTCTTTAGACTTATTTCTAACTTCCTCTAAGTCTTTTTGACTCATATCTACTACTATTATAGTCTGCATAGTCATGAATATGATAAGGGGATTATAAACGTTTTTCAGAGAGTCTTTGATCACTATTTAATTAACAGTGTTAATCAGCTTAACAAAATTTAAATTACAATATAAATTATAAAAATTACCTTAATTAAATATAAATTGAAAAAATATCAGAACTTTAAAAAGGGAATTAACTTTTAGCAATTTTTGTATAAAAGCTTAAGTCTATCGCAGTCGATAACGAGGATGGTATAGTACAAGCTATAAGCCTGCATTTATCTCCCTCGCACTCGTATAGTCCATACCCAGTACTGCACCAGTCACTTTTCCTTATCGTGTAGTATTTTGAGATATTTGATTTCATAAAATAAATAATCTTAATAAAGTATATAAGACTTAATCTAATTATTTGGATTAAGAGTATTAAAATGCGGACAGTTGTTTAAGCATTTCGAAACTAAAATAAATAATTAGAGTAAAGTAATTTAACTTATTAAAAAATTCAACAACTACTCTAGTTAAAACCTCCTTATGAAAAGTTAAAAATGTTATATTTCAACCTCTACCTTGAATTTAGACTACTTTATGTCTGTTTCACGTCTCCTTTGTCAATCTTTATAATCAAGTTCGATTGAATAGTTGTTTTTGTTTAAACTAAACTTTTTTAACTAAAAAAAATAATAACTCACTTATGCTTGAGCTCACCTTATTCCAATACGTGCTCTCGGTAATCTCAGGATTTCTAGTGGGCTTCAGTTTAGGGCTAATAGGAGGAGGAGGTTCTATACTAGCAATACCCCTACTCCTCTACTTTGTAGGTCTAGCGTATTTACCCGGGGTTAACTCTAACTATATAGACCACGTAGTGATTGGGACTACAGCACTCGCTGTAGGATTAAACGCGTATATAAACGCTTTTATCCACTGGAGAAAGGGAAACGTAAGGATTGTAGAGGGAATAGCGTTTACAATACCGGGAATATTAGGAACTTACACCGGTGCTAAAGTTGGGCTGTTAGTTCACGGAGGGCTCTTGCTTTTCTTATTCGGAATTTTAATGATTGTAATAGCAATAATGGTTTACAAAGGAAAGGATAGATCTAAGAGTGCTAAAGTAATAGAACCTAACGCTAATTCGCAAGGCTTAATTGAATCTTTAAGAAGAGTTAACTTTGCTAGAATTATTCCGGTCGGATTTGCGGTAGGTTTTGCTTCAGGTTTCTTCGGAATAGGCGGAGGATTCTTAATAGTCCCCGGATTACTCTTCAGTACTGGCTTATGCATGATTAAAGCTGTAGGAACTTCACTGATATCTGTAGGAACTTTCGGTGTTACTGGAGCTTTAACTTATGCATTAGCTGGTGAAATAGACCTTGTGATCAGCATACTATATTTGGCTGGAGGTATAGCAGGAGGATTCGTAGGTGCGAAAGTAGCCAGTAGCCTACCAAGGGGGATGTTAAGAAAAGTCTTCGCTGTGATAATAATTATCGTAGCAATTTACTTAATGTACCAAAATGCTTATGCGTTAAAGGCATTTTGAGTTTTTTTATTTAAAACCTTTTGATAATACAAGACCATTCCAGAAAGTATTGCAAGTTCATACAAATAAGGAGTGAAGAACGTAAGGAGTGTTCCTACTACGAGAATAAGGTAAACTATCCTTAGACCCATCTCTTTAGAGTTGAAAAGTCCTATTAAGCACAGACCTAAGGTTATTACAATCGTAGAGTATAGCCAGTACGGAACAGCAAGCAGGATGGGAGGGAATGTGGCGATTCCTATTAGGGGGAAGAGATCTTTTCTAACGTCCCCGTTTCGTATATAATTTATTATATAAAGGGATAACATTTCAGCCATCATAGGATAGAAGAACCAATAAGAGTTAACAGAATAGTTAAACACGTCCAAGGTATTTTCGAAGTACGACCTTCCTAAGTAGGCTAAATTAAAAGTATAACCCATCAGGAATTCATTGATTACTGCTAAAACGGATATGTATATCTCATGCCCACCTGTGTATTCCTTTGAAGCAAGCTTCTTAGCTACTAAAAAGAACGGGACTAGTAACGATACCATATAAATACTATTGGTGATAAAGGCTAAGGCAAGTGACAAAGACGAGGGATAATATAAATAGTAGATGGCACTAAGAAACATTATTGCCATCATGCCGAGAAGGAAATATACAAGATATAGCCCAGCGTAATTTTTCACCCTCTCTGAGATATATAAAATCGCTACTATAACCACTACCATTACCGATGCTATTCCAGAGTATAGTAGCAGACCCACTACCTATTTTCCCTTCCTATCGTTTAAAAGGTTTCCCACATCTAACGTTAGACTCATTTAAGTATTTAACGTAATATATACTTTTATAAAAATTTATTAAATTAACAGAGTTACTAACTATCATGACAGATAAAGCAAACTATTTGGGAGCCTATTTTTCATGGGTAATGGACTCATATGACCTCGGTGCTGTAGTAATAACGGCCTCTATTTTAGAAAAATTATTTTATCCGACACTGGGGCTTTTGGGAGCTGTTTTACCGATAGTCTTCACCGTAGTATCAAGACCTTTAGGTGGGTTCTTGTTCGGTCTCTTTTCAGACCTTAAGGGGAGGAAGGTAATGCTCATCTTTACGGTGTTGGGGTATTCAGCTACAGTCGGTATAACTGGGATTCTCCCTACATATTATCAAATAGGAATTCTAGCCCCAGTTCTACTTTCTCTATTAAGAATCTTTCAAGGGATATTCATAGGTGGTGATGTATCGAGTAGTTTTACATTAGCAATGGAGAGCGTCAGTATAAGGAGAGGACTATTCTCGGGAATAATGCAATCTGGTACTTTAGTAGGTTTTGTGTTAGTCGATTTACTTTTTACTTTACTCGCGCCTAAGCCCTTCTTCATATCTTATGGATGGAGGATAATTTTCTTGACTGCCATAATCCCAGCTGCTCTAGCTGTGATAATAAGATCTAAAATATCAGAGTCCGAGATTTACATGAAAGTAGAAAAGCCAAAAACTACAGACGTTATATACGGGTTAAAGCCGTTAATTCAGACAATACCTGTTATGATAGGATTTTGGATCATGATATATGCAGGTCCCCAATTCGTTCCGATATTGCTGGGTACTATAATGAAACTGCCTCCTTCAGTTTACGGTCCTCTAGCACTATACATGAACCTGATTGGGATTCCATCAATGATACTTTCTGGGTTCGCTGCAGATAAAGTAGGGAGAAAGTCCATGGGTATATTGGGGACTATCGTTTCTTCAGCCGTAGCGTCTATACTGTACTTAGGAGTAAATCATGGTTTTCCGCTACTATATGCGATATTGCTCTTCGGGTTCGGAGTCAACCTTCCCTCAGCTATTACTCCAGCGTATCTCTCAGAGAGGTTCAGAACTATAAGTAGAGCTACCGGGGTCGGATTCTCCTATAACGGTGCGTTCCTCGTAGCCGGGTTCTCCTCAATTTACATATCTCTTTTGAGTAGAACTTTATCACCATATATATCTGCACTTATAGTGTTCGGTATAGGAAGCGTAATTTCGATAATAGGTCTCCTGATGGGCCCGGAAACGTTAAGACAGTCGGAACTAACTACAGAATAAGAACTTATGAATTTTTCTTACTAATTCTTTCTCGTCCATATTAACAGACAACGTCAGAGATCTTGTCCTACCAGAAGTAAGGACTTCAGGTAAGTTAAGACATTCTTCAGTCCTGAACATGTAATCCACGAACTGAGAAAACTTCATCCTTTTTTGTTCCGAGGCCTTGAGCAGTATTTCGTACCATTCCTGAGGTATTTTGACCTTCATTTTTAACCCGTGCTAGTTGTTTTCACCTGGTATTTAATAAAAACGTAACCACAATTAGGGCAAACTTTAGTTATCACGTTTCCGTCTCTCACTACTTTTATTTCCACTACGTTACCGCAATTAGGGCAAGTCCTCTTGGCCATGAATTAGAGGTTTACGTAAAAAGTTTAAAAGGGTCATTCCCTTATCTTAAATTGCTTTAACACACTGTCTCTCCTGATTAGCTTTGTAATGTACGGTGGAACAGTCACAGTACCATTTCCTTTACCTACGACCCTACCTATTACCTGAGGACTTTCGCCTACCTTTTCTAATTCGTCTAGTAGTTGATCAGCTACCTTCTTATTTACAAACATTACTGTCGCTCCATTAGTCCCTATAGTTGAATTGGGTATAATGAAGTTCTCTGTAGCAAACTCACATATGTCACGGTTTATTACGGGGATCGAGTCCAATTCAACGTTAACCTTTGCCTTTTCCGCAAACTCCTTTATAACAAATATACCGGGACCGGTAACGTCCGTGGTCATCGCGATGTGGTCCTCCTTATAAAAGGCTTTTCCGAACTCCGGTAGGTGGTTATAAATTATTTTCGCCACGTGGACATTAGGTCTTGACATTACTCGTAAAGCTTGAATCTTCACCTCCTCAAGTTTCGAGAATGATATCCCCCTGCTTTCCATGAGTTCCACTAGTTCAGGGACTGCCAGAACCCACAAGTGTACGTTTATCGGGGTTAGCTCACCAAAATACCGAGTAGTCACGATGACCATATTTTCGTCTACTTGGTCGTAGAAAGTAGGTAACTCATGATCACTTTTTCCTATTACCGTAGCACCCATCATTAGAGTTTTGGTGGAGGGTTGTACATCGTTCTTAAGTTCCATGTTGTACTTCCGCGTGAAGTTCTCATAGTTCTTTAACAGTTTATCTTTAAGTTCTTCATTAGGTGCGTCTGCAACCGGTATGACCGTGAGGTCTTGGAAGACACCTTTAGCGAAGAGATCATTCAACGAGTTTGATATCGCTACGTCTACTTGAGTCTGAGAGCCAGGATTATCTAAAGGGTCCACTATCTGTATCGTATCATTATTAGCTACCGTATAGGATTTTTCTAACTTGCCCTCGAGTCTAAACAAGTCTAATACCGCTACCTCACCGTCCTTCTTTGTAGTTACTATTGAGTGCCCTTTACCGATTGTTAATTTTCGGTTCGTCTTAATCGAGGTATATGCGTTATAGAGGAAATTAGCAAAAGCTTTTGGGTCTCCAGCAGTCTCTTGGTTAACTTGAATTAAGCTAATAGCCCTATCTGCATCAAATTCCCCTCCGTTTATCAGCCTCCTATGTATGATCTTTTCAGTCGAAATGAAGATGTCTGCGTCCTCTCTAGGTAGTATGTAAATGTTTCTCTTTTCCAGATCCTTCCTGAGTTTTTCAAGTGCGGGATAAACTGTCTCTATAAGGTCTACTTTAACAGCACAACCAGTCGCCAGTGATAAGGGATTTAAACCCATGCTTTTATAAATCTCTAAATTCTCTCTAAACTTAACAAAAATGTCCATCTTGCTAACCACTGAAAAAAAGATTATTTTCGTGTCTTTTAAATTCTTCTAAGAAAAAGAAATAATCCTACTATAATAATATAATGTTTTTAAGATAATTCTCACACTCTATAATTCCGTCCAAATATCTTTAGCATGGTAATAAATATACCTAACCCTCTCTGAACGTCTTCGTCCCTCATCGCAGCAATTAACCCACCTAGTGTTATCTTTGGTGGATTAGAGAGCATCTTTTTAGCCTCGTCTGAAGTTAAGGAAGAGACCATGTTATAAAACACTGGATCCATAGCGTGCTCTAAGAACTCTAAACCTTTTGGTAAGAAATCTAGTGTCAAGGATAATGTTGATGCTATATTACCTAAAGCCTCGTCGTTCAACATATCCTTTAACGTTTTCAGTGCATATAAGCTGTTTAGCCCGACGTCAAGAGCTCCAGATTGATCTAACTCCTTTAATTTAACCATCAGTTTATCTACAACATCCCAGTTTTTCAGGGTATTTGCAATCCCCTTATAATTCTCCGCAAATACATTTGAGAACTCAAGTAACGCTGAGAGTGTGTTTCCTAAATTCACCAACGCGTCGTCGTTTACCATGTCTTTAAATGTCTTCAACGAGTAAAGACCGTTAAGTGCTACATCTAAAGTACCACTCTCCTTCAGCTCACGGAGTTTCTTAGAAACATACGCTAGAGAGTCTAAGTTTTCCATAAGTTCTTTAACCTTATCGTAGTTATCGGCGACGCTCTCCGATAGTTCGAGAATTCCAGACAGCATAGTACCTACGTTAGATAAGGCATCATCGTTAAGCATATCCCTTAACATCTTAGCTGAGTAAGATAAGTTAACAAGAGTGTCCAGTGCACCGCTCTCCTTAAGCTGAGTCACTACCTTTAGAGTCTCATTAAGAGCTGGTAGGTGGTCTATTAGTTCTGCAATCTCGTCCACTTTCTTCTCATCTATCTTACTCATTACTTTTTCTAAGTTAATCTCCTGCATGGTTCCCTCTCCTCACCATACAGATATTATCTGGCCATCTTCAACTTCCATTTGAAAGCTCGTAATCCCTACAATGTCATCAACGACGTCGTTATACTGCTCTTTCTCTATCCCGAACAATTTACTGGCGTAAGAGCATGCGTAAACTTTCAATTTACCGCTCTTCTTAGCCTTTCTGTAAAACCCCATCAAATCTTCATTTGATGCTTTCTTTGACGTTTCATCGCTAATTTTTATTTCTGGGTTTTCCTTTACAAACGCTTTTACGGCATCCATTGTTGCAAATATCACTACTTCATCTCCCATACTAGTTGATATGACACTCCACATCCCGGCAAAAAGTACTTTAGAAAGTTCATTACTTCCAAGAACTATTCCCACCTTTGCCATTATGCTCACACTATCGCCTTCGCTGTTACTGTCCAGTATAGCTTATTGTATAATATCTTACCCCACCAGTGGACATATGAAGGTGGTGGTGGAATCGGTGGGTTATTATAGTTAAACCTTATGTATGTCGCTTGATCTAGTCCGGTAGCAATGTAACAGAATACTGAACCATCATACATCTTCTTCTGTTTAATTCCTCTTATGTCATTTACAATGTTTGCTGTTACCACATAGGATTCGAAGTCCGCAGTAGAACCAGCCTTTGATATGGGAATATCTGTAGTATCACCGATAACGTAGACATTTGAATACCCCTTCATTTGCAGAGTGAACTTGTCGGTCGGTACCCAATTCCTCTTGTCACCGATACCGGAGTCACCTATTACTTTAGCACCTACGTGTGGTGGTACTCCTAACAGTAAGTCGAACTTAAGTTTCTCTCCCTCTTGTGACTCTATTATCTTCTCCTTAGGATCGACTCTGGTTACCGTGAATGGAGATATTATTTCAATTCCTCTCTCTTTGAATATCTTTATCATTAGGTCGTTTGTGGACTTTATGCCGAAGACTCCTTGGATTGGGTAAGTATAGATTATTCTAGTCTTGTCCCTTATTCCTATCCGCCTCGTCCAGTCCTCAAACATTAAAGTCATTTCCAGAGGTCCTACGGGACATTTGTGTGGTAGTCTAGCCACATTAATAACCACTGTACCACCTTGGAATTGCTGGACGGCTTCCCTCATTTTCAAAGCGTCACCATAACTCCACGGAGTGTATTCAGCCTCTCTTAAGCCCGGTATTTCGTCCCAATTTAAATGAGAGCCAGTCGCTATAACTAAGTAGTCGTAAGTGTGTTTCACTCCGTCAGCTGTCACTACCGTGTTATTAGCAGGGTCTATCTTGGTTATTTCTCCCTTCTCGCCGTGAAGGAACTTAACCCTATCATCAAGTAAATCCCTTTCGTTCTTTATTATCTCTGTAGGTTCTACCAGACCCATACCTACGAAGACTTGGCCAGGCTGATACACATGCCTATCGGATTTATCTATGACTACTAATTCTACCTCTCCTTTGCTTATTTCCGGTGATAATGCTTTAACCAGTCTATTGGCTACTATTGTCCCAGCTATTCCTCCACCGGCTATAATTATCCTCTTCATGACCCTCACTTCTGAATAATTAGTTTGAACTTATTTCCCTCTTTCGTTTCACTTACTACCTTGTATCCCTTCTTAGTCACCCATGCAACCACATCTTTCTTTGTTGCTTCATCTCCTAGAATGACTTCTACTGCCTCTCCCACTCCGATTTCATCCATAACTCCAGAAAGTTCCCCTATTGGACCGGCACATGAAGTTCCAGTTAAGTCAAGACTTTTTTGGATTTTGTAGGAGGACATATCCCTCACTATATTGTTAAATATTTTTCGGATATATATGTTTTTATTAAAATTCTTCTTATTTTTAGTAATTTGAAAAGAAACTAACACTTGAATTAACAAAAAGAATGATTAAAAACGGAAAATTTGTGTAAAATTCATTTAGAATAAAAAAATTTAAGCTACTTTAACATAGTTAAAGTGGAGTTAAGATGAGAGTCAATGAGGAGTATTCATCACCGTATTATCCACACATTGTTGATGTATTCCCTTCCGTAGCGAGAAAAATGTGGAAGAAAAACAAAGTGCTAATTCTCGATATAAGGACTCCTATGGAGTATGAAGACCATCACATCCCTGGTGCTTTGCTCGTCCCAATGGATTACCTTGATGTTTTGTTACATAAGATCCCCCACAAAGAGATTGCGGTATTTTGTGAACACGGTAACAGAGCGAGATATGCCACGTACGGAATGCCAGACTTATGGAAAGGTAGAAAGGTATACTACGTCATAGGTGGAATGGCAGGATGGATGGGAATGGGGTACGAGGTTGAAAGCGGAATTGATGAAAATGGAGTCAAATGGCAGAAATGGCTAGAGGAACTTACAAACTCTTGAATTTTAAGAATGTATTTTTAACAAATATTATTTCCATACCTTATTTATATTAAGCATTTTCACAGCTTAATATATAGTTATTTTTTTGATGAATTCAGTTATTCATATTAACATGGATGTAGTATAATCAAATTTAGAACTAAATGATAAAAGTTTAGCCAATTAATTAGAAATCAGCCGTACTTATACTTTATACCACCATTTGGAAACCTGAACTTAATAGCACCATAAGGACAGATAACTAACGCGCCACCACACTCTAAACATCTCTCGTAATGTACTATGATTCCACCTTCTGGTGACGGTTCATATGTACCAGCTGGACAAGATAAGGTACAAGGTTTATCTTTGCAATGGAGACATTTCTCTTGGTCGACCTCTATATGCGGGGTTTTGTCTACATCATAAGTGTTAAGCCCTAAACGCTTCAATAAGGGAATCATAACATCACCTTCCTCAAGTCGTCTACAACTTTACCTAGAGAAACACCCTTCTCTTTCAGCCTAATTAGAGCGTCTGTGATCAACATCCTTCTCTCCTCACTGACAGTAAACATGTCAGATAGAACATTACATAGTATTTCAGGATAGATAGACAACGACGAGTTTATCACGCTAAACCTATTATAAGCTAATCTCAGATGCTTTAAGATGAAACTCTCCTCTAACATTTTGTAGTAAATCTCTGTGTCCTCGTAGGTCTTACTCTCGACGATCTTCTTAGAGGCAATACCTGCAATAATACCAGAGCCTATAGCTAGATCCATACCCCTGATAGTAAAGCCGTCATTGATTAGGAAACCTCCAGCATCACCTACGGCGATTACATTCTTTGTATATAAAGGAGGGAGATTATTATAGCCGTAATAAGGGATCGCATGAGCTGAATACTCTAATACCTCTCCCTTAATTCCCATTCTTTCTCTAAAAGCCTCTATTAGGTCTTTAGCCTGAACTTCGCCTTTCGGTAGCGAATCGAAAGTCGCTGTGAACCCTATTGATAATGTGTCCTTATTGGTGTATACGAATCCTCCTCCTTTAACTCCTTTTATTGCATTGACGACAGTTATTGCCTCTCCCTCTTGTCCTTCCTGCAAATCAGCTTTTACGATCTCCTTAACTCCTAGCATCCACTTGTCTGCTGTAAACCTCCTTAAACCCAAGCTCCTGAACACTACTGACGTAACTCCGGATGCGTCGATCACTAGAGGTGCTCTTAATGAACCTTTGTCAGTCTCCAATGTGATTCCTCCCCCTTCCCTATAGGCGTTGTAAACGTTGGTAGAGTAGGAAATTAATAAACCTAGATTTTCAGCCTCACTCGCCAACCATCTATCGAACTTAGCCCTAAGAACGCTGTAACTATTCCTTTTACCTCTTTCCTCAAAACTAAACGTTATCTTTCGGTTATTCTCGCAGAATATGTAGTAAGTTTCCTTAGTTATTGGTCTTTCCAGGGGAGCCCTCTCCAAAGCGTCTGGTATAAGCTTAAGTAATGAGTGGATATACATTCTTCCTCCAGACACGTTCTTAGCCCCGCTGTATTCCCCTCTCTCAAGAAGGATTACGTTGAGTCCCTCCCTTACAGCAGTTATACCGGCAGATAAACCCGAGAGCCCTCCGCCCACAATTATCAAGTCGGCGTCAAAGCTCATTTGTTCCTCACCTTTTCAGTGAGTATCTTACAAAATTCTACCGCGTCCCCGACGATTATGTAGTCCGCATTATTTACGATCGGAGCGTTTTTATCTTTATTTACAGCAACAATAACCTTTGCGTCCTTTATACCAGCTAAGTGTTGAGGCTGTCCCGAGATTCCTAAGGCGATGTAAAGTTTAGGCTTTACTTTCTGTCCAGACAAGCCTATTTGTCTGTCTTCGGGGAGCCACCCTAACTCAGCTGTAACAGGTCTGCTTCCGCCTAACGTCCCTCCTAATGCATCCGCTAACTCCTCAGCATATTTAATGTTTTCCTTAGAGCCTATACCTCTTCCCACGCTTACAATGATCTGAGCACTTGACAAATCAACATTACCACCCTCCTTACGTTTTTCCTCCAAAATTCTGACCTTTTCGGTGCCTGGTAGGTCGGCCTTAAAGACTTTACAATTTTGGTTTACTTTCACTTCCACGTTTTTCTTAATGACCGTTATCACAATAGGTAAGGTGAACTCGAGTTCTGCAATACCCATACCGCTATAAACTATCCTCTTAGCCTTATTATCAAAAAGCTCGATCACCTCGGGAATTATGGGTACTCTTAGAGCACCAGCAACAAGTCCGGCAACAGTCTTATCTCTTTTAGTGCTCCCCGTTATTGTCAATTCCGGTCTTAAACCTACTATGTACTCCGCGATCTTCTCCTCCTTAGCTTCTTGTCCGATAACGTGGTTCTCCTCACCGAGTTTTACCTCGCTCTTAGAGACGACTATTACTTTTTCTCCTACCATACTTAATGCTGTCTTTATAAAGTCTAAGTCCTCCGAATAGACTACTGTGGTCATAACGCGTTTTCCTCCTTTAAGTATTTTATGAGTTTCTCCACGGCTTCTTCCATCTTTCCCTCTATGATTACCTTCTTCCTCTGAATCACGTAAGGGGTCAGGGAGACTATTTTGATCTTAGAAGACGAGTTACATTGGACTGTCCTTATCGGTTTTTTCTGAGATTCGAGAATTTGCTTAACGCTAGGGATCCTGGGTGTATTGATCTCTCCTACCACCGAGATTATGGCAGGTAAGTCGCTTTCGACGATTTGAGAAAAAGATGTCAAGTTTCTCTCAGCCCTTACCTTATTTTCGATAAGCGTAAGAGATCTCACGTAAGTAATCGCAGGGTATCCCAAAAGTGAAGCTAAGTAAGGTATAAATACACCTCCACTACTATCGGTCGTGGTTTCTCCTCCGATTACTAACTTGAAGTTAACGCCTTTTATCTGCTCAGCTACATTTTCAGCAACGGACTGTACGTCCATTTCCCTCATTTCCAGTGAGATCACTTCGTCTAGTCCCATAGCTAGGGCTTCCCTTATGCTCTTTCTATCAGTGATCCCTGCTGTAATGCCTATAGCCTTAAATCCGTACTTTTCTTTTATCCTTACGGCTTCTTCGATTGCGTTTTTATCATACGTACTGATCTTAAGGGGTACGTTTAAGTCGATACCGTTAGGCGTTATCCTTATCAGGGTGTCGTCTGGCACAATTTTGAAGAGAGCAACTACTGTAGTCATAATTATAAATTAGTTTTAATACTTATACGTTTGACTAATGTTAATAAGTTAATAATTTTGAATAATTAAGAAATTTTTAGAGTCTAAGAAGTAGAAGAAGAAAAACAAAAAGATGCCATGTAAAATTACTTGGTTTATCTTAAAATCTTTTACTTTCCTTTCTCGGCTTTTGCTAACATGTCTAATAGCTCTTTGGGAGCGTCTTTCTCGCTTACAGCCCCCCTACCAGTCTTTCCGTTGTCGTCATAAGTGAAGGATATCATTTTTCCTACTCTCCAAACCTTCTTTATCTTTGAAGTATCTACTTCTTTCTCTTCTCCCTTATACTTGAACTTTACCTTTGCCATTTTTTCTCGATCCTCTCTATGTAGATTGTCTTTTATTAATATTTTCGTTACATATGAGGTATTACATTTAATCCAAATAGCATTAGTAACACGTTACAATTTATTTCATTATTAGCCTCACTTTTCCATTTAATACCGGCGTTCCTCCATAATCGTTCATATCAGCGGGGACTATAGCGTTTAACAACGCCTTGTCGGAGACTAAAAAGGACTTGTAGGTAAATAGAATACCTTTGGGTAAACTCTCGTCTTTCAACATTTTAACCTCGACCTTCACGTCGTTTCCCTCAAGTATTCCGTAACCTTCATAACAGCAGTTATAGACTTCAAGTTCTCTACCCCCATAAACCTCTTTAAATTGACTGTTTGTGTAGTTGGGGTGGGAGGAGAAGACTAAATAATAACCTTCAGGTGGTCTAACAAGCTCCGGTAATGGTTCGACCTTGACTTTCTTTACCTCCCTTTTGACCTCGACTTTCACTATCTTTTCCCTCTTCAACCTATCCACTGTTACACCAGTATTCCTGAGCGCGTAGTTCAAAGCACTCCACTCGTCCTCCTCTATGAGGGGATGAGAAATACTGAGTTCTTTTGCTATCATCCTCATTAACCTAATTTCGTCGATACCTTTCGCGGGTCTTATCGGTTCGTTATAAACCAGCAAGTTATGCCAATAACTATATACTACATCATGCTTTTCCAAGAACGTGGGCGCTGGGATAACTATATCGGCTACTTTTGCTGTATCGCTCAAAAAGGGATCGTGTACGATAAGCTTAACTCTCCCTTCCTTTACGGCTTTAAGAATCTTATGACTCTTAGGCAGTGAGTGTAACGGATTGGAGTTCCAAACATACAAAACCTCTATCTTTCCCTCCTCCACATAATCTCCTACCTTAGCCATTGGCACTATATTCCCCGGTCTAGAATAGTGCAGACCCCTCAAATACTCAAAGTCGATTCCCAAGCCTTGACTGTTTGAATAGTAAAAACCGTAAGGTATTCCGAGAAGTGCTGGGATTAACGAAATGAGAGCTATAGCGTAACCACCATGATATGTCCTTCCGAGGGCAAAACCGATTATGGTAAGCGGTCTTTTTTCTATATAAATCTCAGCTATTTCCTCGATTTCAACTCTGCTCAATCCAGTTGTTTCTTCGATTTCAGCCCACGTATAGTTGTCAACATACCATCTTAACTTTTCAGGATCGTCTAACAGAGGGTTTAGTGAATTCAAATAGTTCATGAGATGTTTCAGTATACCTACTGCTAAGAAAGAATCACTAGAAGGCTTTATCACATATCTCTTGTCACTTCTTTTCGCTGTTTCACTTAACCTAACGTCTATAGCAACCTTAAACTTATTCCTCACCAAAGCCCATCCATGAATAAATGAGAAAACCGCTTCACTTCCCCAGAACACGATAGAGTCGAACTTTTCGAAGTCCTCAGGTAGTGCACCTAGTGAAGAACCATAATGAAGCTTTATCGCTTCATGACCCTCTCTAGAGCATATTGAGTAATCGGTTGATAGTGTACCTAAAGCATTCCACAGCCTAGCCGGGAAGTACCAAGTCAACAAACCCTGATTTCCGTCGTAGTCTACGTGGAGTATTTTATCTTTCGGAGTGTTCTTTACAATGTCCGCAACTTTCCTCACTGCCTCTTTCAACTCCACCTCCCTACCTTCAATTAGAGGATGTAAGACCCTATTGATTTCGTTTCTCTTTAGGTCTGTCCTACCCCTTGAACATGTAAAGCCGTTTACGGGAAAAATGTTAAGGGGTTTATAATTTTCACCAGAGAAAACACAAGTGTCATAACAGTCTCTAGTACACGCTATTACCATGAGGACAACTGTGGGAGTAAGTTTAAAAAATTACCGTTAAACTCTGCTTAACCATTCCTTCACGGTAGTCATGTTCGGTCTTTGCCTCGGGTCTGGATGAACCAACCATAATAAGACCCTCTCTAAAGCATTACAGTTTTGACCCCTCATATTGCAATCGTTCACTAACCCATTGAAGTAATTGTAGTATTTGCTTACCACATCGGGATAGCTTGAGTTGGCTATCTCTGGAGGGTTAAAACCGTGAACTCCTTTGTATAGAGAGTATAAGGATGCTCCTAAGGAGAATACGTCCATCTTTGGGTCTGCAAGCGAATTAACGTTGAATTGTTCTGGAGGAGCGTATAAGGGGGAAATCTCCGTCACCCTCTGCCCTATCTTTTTAGCCGCCCCTAAATCACCCAACTTTACGATTACACTACCGTTTATAAACTGGTTAAGGATATCTTGAGTGGTCGAAAAGTTTATCTTCTTGCTCAAGAAGAAGTTCTCCGGTTTAACGTCTAGGTGTACATAACCTTCCTTGTGGACGACTTCTAAGGCACTTGCTATCTGATAGCCTATTAACGCGACTACTTTATACCACAAGGAAGAATATACCGTACGGTCATTTACAACCGCCCTAATGTCACCTCCTTCCATGTATTCCATCACTATTGCTGGGGGGCTCTGAGTATACTCCCTTAAATTGCCTTGAACAACGTTCCTTAACTTATTGGAGTCTATGTAGATAGCAAATATCTCTACGAGGTGTGGTGACTTCTTTGATAAGTTAATTAGATTAGCGGACTCCGTCTGAAGATCCTGGAATACGTCTAAGGCTATTTGTGTTAAGTCGTTTGGTGTAGTTTGGGAATACGAGATTTTTCTTATTTTCATTGCATAGTACTTCCCACCATAACTGACAAGAAAAACTACGCCGAACCCTCCCTCCCCCAGAATACCCTCTACCTTATAACCGTAAATTTTCCTACCTACCCACTTACTGTAATCAATGTCGTTAGCCTGCCTTTTAGCCTTCTGTTGCCTCGGTCTTGTAGGTTGTTGTAACAATTTCTGTTTAGCCTCTTCGAGCTTCCTGATCGCTTCGAAGAGAGTCGGCTCTAAGGTAACAGCTATATCGAACTCCTCTATAGCTTTTTTATAATTACCCATTGCGAAGTACACTAAGCCCTTATTGTAATGAATAGCGGCGTTCTTAGGGTCGAGCTTTAAAGCTTCATTATATTGCCTTATTGCTGCCTCATACTTTCCCATCTTGTAGTATACTTGCCCTTTGAGGTTATGTACCTCAATGGAGTTAGGGTTCTTTCTAGAGACCTTATTCAGCTCCTTGAGAGCCTCGTCGTACTTGCCCTTATTTAGGTAAACCACTCCTAAACCTAGATGGGCAACCAAGTTGTGGGGGTCGAGCTTAATCGCGTCCTCGAACACTTTCTGGGCCTCGTCGTATCTGCTGAGACCTATCAAAGATAGACCTTTGTAGTTAAGGGCTTCTACGTTTACTGGATCTACTTTCAACGCCATCTCGAACATTCCAAGGGCATCGTCGTACAACCCTTGACTATAGTATGTAATTCCCTTATGAAGATAAACATCAGAGTCCTTAATGTTATACCAAAGTGACAATTCTATCACCTTATCGAGAAAGACTAAAATATGTATTTAGGTGTAAGACCTTAAATACTTGATCACAAAATGAAGAGAGAATGATGAGAGCGACCGTAGCGGAACGATGAAGTAATTCCTTTAAGCTGAGTTCTCTACTAATAATGATAATAGTAGTAGTGATTATAACCTCCTATGTAGTAGGAAGTAAATAACATCAGTATTCCAAACAGAATTGCAATCCAGTTTACTGCAGGGTTGTTGTAAGAGAAGTGGGCTAATGCAAATCTTTTCCACTTCCCGTTCCTCTTTACGTATATCCCTCTTTCAGTAAACACGTCCAATAACATGTGTGATGGTCCGTTCAACAAACTAACTAGAGTTAAAAACACTAGTTCTTTGCTTAGATAGTTATACACGTAATAGTAAAGTAGTGTTAGTACTAATGCTGGAATAAAACCCCAAACCGCACTCCTCGGCAGAGTGTGAGTGAGGGGAGTCCTCCTGACTATTTCCCTCCCGTAAACACTCCTTATTTCATGACCAAACCTATCTATTAACGTATTACCTAATATAGCGACCACTCCTGAAAAAAAGAGTGAAGTATAAAAGTGATGAGTCAAGAGAGTGCCAAAAAAAGTAAGTAAACCCGTAGAGAAAACGTAATGTGTCTGGAGTTTCACAAAGGTATAACTTAAAAAGAAGGTATAAAAAATTCTTTCTTTTTTATTGTTTATGATTACCATTTACTACGTATTGCATGTGATATCTTCCTATATGCTTTAAGATCGCTATTACTACTCCAAGTCCCACTCTAACCTCTGGATCTTTAAACATATTTAGTAAGTCCCACCAATGATCTATCTTCATTATCTTCTGCTCCTTTAATGCTTCTCCAGTCTCGTTAACTAGTAACGTGTAATACTTGAAGTTCGTTAAGTCTATTTTCGATAGGTCTTTCACCATCGCGCTCCAATTAGACATCAAGTTAAAAGTAAAGTCATTCACTATCCCTGACATAACCTTACCTATAGTCTCCTCATCGTCAAGCATTCCTTTAATCACGTCTATCAACCCTAATTTCTTGATCTTACTATACAACTCTATTACGTCGTTGAGGGTGGTAAGTGTGTCTTCCTTAGTGGCGAACTCCATTAACTTTACTATATTACCCCAATTACTTATGACGTTAAGAGTGCTGTCGTTAACTATAGCTGAAAGTATTTTACCGAGTGTTTCTTCGTCTTGTAATAGTCCCTTTATCGGGTCTAATATACCGGTCTTGTTGAGAATTCCTACCAAATCGAGTACAGCATTTAAATTCTCGATTGTTGATTCATCAGCAAACATATCAGCCAACTTCATTAAATTGTTCCACTTAGTCATCAAGTCCAGGGTCTGATCGTTGATGATAGAAGATAGTACCTTTCCTAACATCTCTTCGTCTGATAAAAATCCTTGAATCGCTGAAAGAAGACCGTACTTATTTTCGGCTGTAGATAAAATATCTACTAATTTTGTAATTGATGAAAGTTTCTCATCGGAAAGAAGAGATTCCAGTTGGAGATCCGCGGACATCATCACCAGCTCGCTAAGAACTTCTCTAGAGCCATATCTCCTTTAGTCCACATGAAGTACTTCGTGAATAACTCCTTCTTTAAATGGTTTGCAGGTGAAGGTATTGCTTCTGAGACTTGGCCGCCATACCAAGTATCATCTTTTACAGCTATAGCAAAGTTCTCATATGGATTATCAGCTACACAAACTATAGTAGGATAGTATTTGTCTACTTTTACGCTAACTCCTAATCTATTAGCCAGATGCTGTGCAGCAATTCTTCCCGTCTGTACAGCTAAATAGCCTAGTTTAGGAACTGTTAAAGAATTTGCATCTCCTACTGCATATACATTATCATACTTTATGGATACCATATTTAGATCGGTTGGAATAAATCCTCCATCGTCAATCAGATCGGGTGTGGAGTTCTTCAACGCAGGATTTCCGGCGTATGGTGGAATTAATACGGTTAAGTCAGAGGGTATGGTCTTACCATCCTCGCTTACTATTTCATGCTCTTTTATCTCCTTTATCTTAAAGTTATGAACTAGCTCAATTCCCATAGATTTATAGATCTCAGCTACAGCTTTTCTTGAATTTGGTGATAGGTCTGATAAGTACTCACCAGGTGAGAAAACTGTGATCTTTGTCTTGTTCCATACTCCTCTTTTCTTTAAATATCCCGATAGCATTAATGACATTTCGAAAACTGGCCCTTCACACGCTGCATCTGAATTAGGCACGTAATTCTTAGGAACGTTAGGAGCTGGGTTGTGGCCCTGATAGAAGAAACCGGAACCAATTGCTATATTTCCTCCTTCAAAGGTTAGTAATTTATCTCTAAGCTTTACAGCATATTCCGGTTCACAAACACTGTATCCATATTTGTCCCAACCCTTAACCAGATCTGTAGCTAAGTGAGCACCTAATGCAACTATAACGTAGTCATATTCCTCTTCTGTTTCAGCTCCAGATGGAGTTTTATAAATAACTTTGTTACTCTTTGCATCTATCTTAGTTACTGTTCCCTCTTGGAACTGAATACCTTTCTCAGGTAGTGCTTGAGCTAGGTCAATCTTTAACTGTTCGACATCCATATAATTTATCGCTACGTGAGGTAACGCAGGTCTAAAGTAGCTAAACCTGCTTTTATTAATCACTTTTATATCAGCCGCTTTACCTACTAATCTCTTTAATGTGTATGCAGCTGTTAACCCACCAAATCTAGCTCCTAACACAAGGACTTTTGGCATAATTAACAATGTGAAACCGTGGGTTAAATATTTTTGTGAGAAAGTTTTTTTAATAAAAATCTTAAAAACTAAATCAATTCTTCCATTCTGACTGGAATTTTCGCAAATTTCTTACCGACAGCTTTTTCTAACGCTCTAATTATTGCTGGGGGTGCACCTATAGTAGCGCCTTCACCTATTCCCTTTGCGGGGAGCGGAGCATTAGACTTACCTTCCTCTGAGTATATCCACTTCATATTATAGGACTCAACTGAACTTGGTATAGCATATTCCGAAAAGTTAGTAGTCAACGGATTACCGTCCTTATTATATACTATTTCCTCCAAGAGAGCCTCCCCGAATCCCTGAATAACTCCCCCGTGTACTTGTCCCTCAGCTAACATCGGATTTACTACTAAACCTATATCGTCGAGGGCAATGTAATTTAACACTTTAACTTTACCGGTTTCATCTACCTCAACCATTGCAATATGACTACCGTATGGGAAAGTATAATTGTCTAAACCGAAAGAAGCAGTAACTTCCAGCGTTGGCTCCGCCTTATACCTCCAGACTCCTCCTAAGTTTGCCGTTGCTTTTCTGGCTATTTCTTTCAGGGTCATTTCCTTGCCGGACTTAGGATTATATACCTTGCCGTCTTTGTATTGTAATTCTTCGATATCACTCTTAAGAAAAGACGCTGCTAACTTCATTATGTTATCTTTCAGCCTCCTAGCTGCTAGCAATGCAGCATTACCTGCTAAAGTTAAACTCCTACTACCGTAAGTTCCGAAAGCGTTGGAGATCTTGTCAGTATCGCCCCAAACAACTTCCACGTCATCTATACTTATTTGAAGTTCATCGGCTACTATCTGAGCTATACCAGTAGCGGTTCCTTGTCCATGGGGAGCGGCCCCAATTATTACCTCCACTTTACCGTCAGCTAATAGTCTAACGGACGCACTTTCCCAGGGACCAAAATTATTCTGCTCGACGTAGAAAGATAGACCTACCCCTACTCTTTTACCTTCTTTTCGTAATTTTTCCGCCTCTTGTTCCATCTCTCTGTAGAACCTCTCCGCCTTTAATATCAAGTTCATATAGTTACCGTTGTCGTATTTCAGTCCGAAGGGGTTAGTATAAGGAGTTGACTGGATAACGTTTTTCTTCCTGATCTCTATAGGGTCTAATCCGAGCTCATCGGACAATATATCCATTATTCTCTCATATACAAAGGCTGCCTCAGGTCTACCAGCACCTCTATACTGGTCTAGAGGTACTTTATTCGTCAGTACTCCATATACGTTGACTAAAGCGTTTTTAATGTCATAAGGACCGGTTACTAACGTCGCAGCAATATCTGCCAAATAAGTACCGTGCCATGCGGCACCTAAATCAATTATTACATCATCAATAACCGTGTTAACTCTACCGTCTTTGTTTGCCCCTACCTTAACTTTATGTATCTGCCCTCTTGCGTGATAAGTTGACAAAACGTCCTCACTTCTGGTGAGGACTAGCTTTACGGGCTTTCTCGTAATTAGTGAGGCATAGACAGCGATATAATCTTCTGGATACGGGAATAACTTCGATCCGAAAGCTCCTCCTACATCAGCCTGAATTACTCTAATGTCTTTTATCATACTTGAAAAAGAGGCTAGTAAGTACGACCTCATGAAGTGGGGTGATTGTGTTGAGGCATAGACAGTTAGTCTATCCTGCTGATAATCAACTACTAATCCTCTGGGCTCCATTGCTGCGGGATGAACTCTGGATATGTAAATTTTTTCCTCGATCTTAACTTGGCTTTGCTCGTAAGCCTTTTCTGGGTCTCCTCCTTTGTATGTCTTCTTATAAGCAATGTTATCCCTACCTTCAACGGCTTTCACTTCATTTTTCATTGCTTCTTCAGGGTCTACGACAGCAGGTAATTCCTCATAATCGTAAGTAATTGCTTCAAGAGCGTCATACGCCGCGTATCTATCTGTTGCAATAACGGCAGCTATTGGCTGCCCCACGAAGATAATTTCGTCCTTAGCCATAGGGAAATTTCTGGGCCTGTTATCTACTTGTAGATTCAGCCCGGTAATAACGTTCACTACTCCAGGTAGCTTTAATGCCTCTTGATAATCTACATTCTTCAGTTTTGCGTGAGGTACTGTGCTCCTTAATACAGCTACGTAGAGCATGCCGTTTAATTGTATGTCGTCAACGTATCTTCCGGTCCCAGTTATTAACTTCAAGTCTTCTTTCCTTTTTACTCTTTGTCCAACGTACACATGCTTACTTAGACAAAAATTTTATTTAAGTTTTGGGTTTTTACTTGACCAAGTAAATTCAAAAAGTAAATGATTCTGAGTTACTTTACATAAATAATGTAAACTTTATTAGATAGTACGCGCAATAGTTCAAAACGGATACTAAATGGAGAAAAGCAACGTTTTTGTAAGGGAGTCTTCTGGTCTAATTAAACAAGTGAATATGTTAGACGTCGTTATGCTAAACGTCGGGAACATGTCTGCGGGTCTAGCCCTTTATAGTTCAATTACACCTTATGTTCAGCCTGGTTCTAACTTGCTCGTGGCTACACTAATCGGTTTTATCCTAGCGATCCCTCAAGCTCTCATATATACTTACTTTATAAGAAAAGTACCAAGGACGGGTGGAGATTACGTATGGATCTCACGAACCCTACACGGAAGTATAGGAGTCATCATGGCGTTGTCTCTAATGATTGAGTCCGTAGCATATTTCGCTCTAACGGCATTTTTTGCATCGTCAGCAATTCAGTCAGTTCTTAACGAAATAGGTAGCTTAAACGGACAGACATCAATGGTAAACCTAGGTAATTACTTAGCCTCGCCAATACCTTCCTTTATACTCGCTTTTGCTGTAATGGCAGTAATAATTGCTATAAATATTATTAAGGCAAAATGGGGTTATTCATTAATAACGATTCTAGGTCTGTTCTCCCTTTTTACTACGATCCTTGCTATGGGAGTTTTAGCTGTGAATGCAGGAGACTTCTCCATAAAGATACAGCCAGTTCTCAAAGCATTAAATATCACCTATGCGACTTATAACGGACCCTCTTTCGACTGGAATGCGACGTTATTCATGTTACCTTTCTTAGCACTTTATACTTTCCCGTGGATGCAAGCAGGTCCAGCTGTAGCTGCTGAAATAAAAGGAAAGAATGCATTAAAATACAACGTGTTCATAAGCCTCATCCTCACTTTCATCATAGTTCAGGCAGGTTACGGGTTAATGTATTATGTGGGTGGTTACGGATTTACAACTGCAGAATATATGCAGAACGGGTTCGTTTATACTTTCTGGAACGTTGCTATAGGTCTTACTAATAACGTAGTTTTAGAATGGATAATAGGACTGGGACTAATAGCCTGGGAGTTCTTCATATTAGCATACGGTGTAATAGTCTTCTCTAGATATATGTTCGCAATGGCTTTTGACAGAGTGCTTCCCTCGATATTTGCTTCGGTGAGCAAGAACGGAAGTCCGGTTTACACACACTTACTAGATTTAGGATTAGTCACAATGTTCTTAGCCGTAATATTCTTCTTAGGTTCTTCTAATGCTGTATCTTTATATGGTGCAACTATATTAGGTGCATTATACTTCCTCGTAGTTTCAATAGCTGGGTTAATACACGGTATTAAAAATAAAGTTAGTATATTAATCCCTGCGTCAGTAGTCTCTATAGGCTATTTCGCGTACTTGACCTATGTATCCGGAACAAACCCTGACTTTGGGTTTATGACAAGTACTGGAGTTGACTTCATCACTTTAGTTTTCGTTCTGGGGACTCTTATAGGATCAGCTATAGTTTACGCAGTTTCTTACATGCATAACAAGAGTAAAGGAGTTGACTTAAACCTAGTATATAAGGAGATACCTCCAGAGTAAGGAGGTTTAGGTTTTAAAATCACTTTTTTACCCTTTAACCTCTTCTCACCCTTTCTCTTTCCTTTGTTTTTTAGATCTTCTTCTGAAGTTGTAATAAAGCATCATAGTCTCCTAAGGCTGATAATAAAACCCCTACAACACCCTTTCTCTTTAAAGTTTGTATGAAGTCTTGCGCCTTGTCAACATCAACTGTGGGCTGGTTAAGGACTTTAGCCAACTCCTTATTCTTCTCGGTTTTCACTATTACGTAAGGGATTAGGGCAGATGTATTGAGCCTATCGAGCTGGTCAGGGTCTTCTAGCCTTAAAACCAAATAGAAATCGGCATTCGTGACCTTTAACCTGTTCTCGATTTCATCTCTGCTCTTTCTCATGCTGATCATCAACCCTGCGTTTACTCCATACTCCTTAGCAATCTTGACCGCTTCTTCAGGTGTAACATAACCGACTTCCCTGCCTATTTTAGGCTTATCTCCTCTAGTGAATGTTATATCGAAGTTCATCATTTTGCTCGTTATAGATAGAGAGTGGAGAAAAAGCTCGTTAGTGTCTAAGGTTCTTTGGTTTATTATAACCCTCTTGTCCTCAAAATTATACCTGATGAGCGTCCCAACTACTGAGGGCAAGGGTGAAGGCATTCCTAAAGGTGAGTCTGGAATGTCAAACCCATCAAAGGACTCCAATTGTGATATTATTTTCATCAACTTTTCCAACTTATGCTTAGGATGAACTTCTGCTAGAATTTGCATTGGTTTATGCTTTACAGTCTGGTTTATATGTTTTAATGCTAAAATTAGGATCATGAAATGTGCTAAGTGCGATGATAAGGCTATTATAAAAATACCTTACGCTAACATAGCTCTATGTAAAATACACTTCTCAGAGTGGCTCGAACACAGATTTGAGAAGATAATCAAAAAATATCACATGTTAGATGGGATAGAAAGAGTAGGAGTAGCTGTATCAGGGGGTAAGGATAGCACTACCCTACTTCATTTAATGTATAAGCTGTCAAAGATTTATGGCTTTGAATTAGTCGGAATAAACATTGATCTCGGAATAGACATGGGAAAAGCATACTCTACCAAAAGTAGTGAGTTTGCAGTGAAAAACTTCGAAATGTTGGGAGTCAAGTACAAAGTGATCAGGATAAAAGACGAATACGGTTTCACCATAGACGAGGCTAAGAAAAAAATTAGGAGACCAGTGTGTAGTACGTGTGGGTTAGTCAAAAGGTACACATTAAACGATATAGCTGAAAGGGAAGGGTTAGACGCAATTGCAACTGGACACAACTTAAACGACATGGCTCAGTTTGTACTATCCGGTTATTTTAGCGGAGACGTGCTAGACCTTTCTAGGTTAAAGCCGGTCTCTCAGCCTGAGAAGGGTTACAAAGTGAAAAAGATCAAACCACTTTTTCTAATATATGAAAAGGAAGTACTGACTTACGCCATCATTAATAGAATCCCGTTCCTATACGATTCGTGCCCACATACCTTTAGGGTAGGCGGAGCGACGCAGGACAAGATAAGGAGGAAATTAGAAGAGTTAGAGGACGAAATCCCGGGTTTCATGATGATGTTAGTTCAAAACTTTGTGGACAAGATCCAAGGCCCCCTTGAAAAGGAATACGTAAAAGAAGAAGATATATCAAGGTGTAAAATCTGCGGTAGACCAACCTCTAAGGGAAGGGAGATCTGTTCGTTCTGTGCTGCCAGAATTTCAATGGGGGTACTGAATGAAGCAAGGTGAGGACGAAAAGAGCAAAGTCGTAAGATACACGCTGAATTACCCAGATGGTTCCTATGCGGGTTACGTTGTATTTGATGGTAAGTACTCCAAAGTGTACAACGAGAAAGGAGAAATTCTATTTGAAGTAGAGGGTCTCTTTCCTCCGAGAAGGAGGAAGGTGAACTACCAGTGGATAGAAAAAGTTCTGGAAAAAGGAATGCATGACTGTAGAAAGAGGTTTATACTTTACGTAGCCAGCCGGTATTTGGTAAACGTTAAAGGTTTGGATGAGAACGAAGCTGTAAAACAGTTAGAGGAGTTTTACTCTAAGAGCGGAGGCAAAGTCTATGAATCTTGGTTAAAATCCGTCGTACGGGGGGTAAAGACCAAGAAATTACTCCCATGGTCACTAAAGAGGATCGAGGAAAAAGATAAAGAGATGTTCGAAATAATTACAAAAATTTTAAACGAATGAATTTATACTGTGAAGTTAGATGACACTTTTATGAGCAAGAAGTGGAGCGCAATCACTTGGTTTGTAGTTCTTGGTCCCCTTGCAGTATTTCTTGTATTGACTATATGGGTAGCTAATGTACTAGAGAGAGTTCCAGGTTGGCAACTCGTTCCTTACATAGTAGTACCGATAGCTGTAATATTCTTAATAATAGGAGCCCTATTCAGGTATAAATGGGGAAAATTCATATTTGGTTAAGAATTAGTTAAGGGAATTACTTCTCCATGAGGACATTTTTTAGGTTCTCCAAGGTACTTGTGGAGTTTTTCAATAATTTCCTCGGGGACTGCGAAGTCGAACTGCGTAGAGTACTTACAAGCATCATCAGGAGAAAATCCTATCTCCACCAATAAGGACTCTATAACCCTATGTGCTTTTATTAAATTATCTATGGCTTTCCTACCCTCACTTGTTATTTCTATCCCACTTCTAGTCTTCTTTATATAGCCCTTACCTTCTAAATGCTCCAGCTCCTCGTAAGCACTTGCTGGAGATATGCTTAGCTGTTTTGCTATCCAACTTAACTTAGCAAGTTGTCCTTGGTCATTATACTTCTTAATGACAAGGAGGTACGAGAGCTCTCTTCTTGAGATACTCACAATCAATTAATTCCTAACTAAATATTTAAACTATTATACGATTAAACACTTCGTGGAAGGAATTATACCTGCAATAATAACACCATTTGCACAAGATGAAGGACTAGACGAGAACTCATTGAAAAATTACCTAGATTTCCTAAAGAGAAATGGAATACAGACTGTGTTCGCTTTAGGAACTACAGGGGAATTTAACATGTTAAGTATGGAAGAAAAAGAGAAATTTATAAAGGCACTGAGACTATCCACTAACTTGAAGGTTATAATAAATGTAACAGAAAACTCCACTTTAAACGCTCTTAAGTTAGCTAAACTAGCTGTTGAAGTGGGAGCTGATGGGATAGCCTCTTTACCTCCGATATATCATAAACCCTCAGAGAAGGGGATTATAGGTTACTTTGAATCGCTCTCGAAGTTTGGAATACCTCTTTACTTGTACAATTATGATGGAAGGGCATATATAGAGTTAGATTTAGTGAGGAGGTTAGTAAGCGAGGGAATTATAGACGGAGTTAAATTAACTACGGAAAAACTTCCGTTACTACAACGGTATTTAGAGCTAAAGCAAGAAGGAAATCCATTCTACGTAACTATAGGTAACGACGAATTGATATACTATGCAGTGATGTCAGGAGCTGACGGTGCGATATCAGCTACTGCAAACGTCGCACCAGAGTTAGTATTGAAACTATTTAAACTACTAAAGGAAGGTAATTGTAAGGAAGCGTTAGAAGCCCAGAGAGCCGTAACTATGCTTACCAGAGCCATTAGTGATGGAGATTATCCTGCGGGTGTAAAGGTAGCGTTAAAGTATAGGGGAATATATGTTGGTACAGTCAGAAAGCCTCTTGAGGAAAAGATGGAACAGAATTCCGTTATTTACGCCACTCTTAAGGAGTTAAACTTGTGATGAAGGTCGATGTGATGATTTGGTGATTTCATATTATCCCCGGCTGAAAGTCATAACTTCTTTTTTCAGCTTACTTTTTTCGGTACGTCCCTTACGGTGAAAGAATATAAGGACATGATCAGGGGTACGACAGTATATAGGAATACGGACACTAAAGCGTCCTGAATACTACCTACGGTCAATGGAAATATATCTAGAGCTTTAATGAAAAGACTAAACTGTGAGTTAGCTAATGGTAGAAATGGTAACTGAGTAGCACCCCAAGACGGCAGTGCTAGGGCAACGGACATATATGTGGTAGTATGTGTGAACTTGCCTATGAATATGAGTATGTCAGAAACTAGGACAGAACCTATCAGTAGGGAGCTAGAGATTATGAAAGAGAGACTGCTTCTCCTTAATATCTCCCCTATAGAGAAGGCTATAGAGAAGAAGACTAACGATGACATAATGACTAGGCCCGTTATCTTGGGCAAGTCAATTAGGTCTGTCTGGGCACCGAAAAGCCAGAAAGAGAAGACCAGAGAAAGGACTACCATTAACCCGTAGATCATAGAGAGAAGAGTAAAGGAACCAAGCCACTTTTCGGCGTAAAACCTAATTCTCGTGACGGGCTTTGTTAAGAAGAAATCGATCGTCCCCTGCTCATATTCCTCTGACATTGAACCGGATGCTATAGAGATTGCCAAGAAGTGGAGGAGTAAACTCTGAGGGAGGAGGACTCCCACAGACCACATGTAAGGGTAAAGCGGTATGAGGATTACCCTTACTGCCTTAGACGGGACTAGATATAGTGCTAAATACACTGCTATCTCGAAAAAGAGTGATACTAAGACAAAAACTATCACCTTCTTACGTGCTATAGCCCTCCTCCACTCGTAAAGCAGAATGTTAAACATTGTTTATCGCCCTCTCATATGCCTTCTCTATGTCAACGTCTAAGTAGAAGGATTTAACTTTTACTCCCTGAAAGACTAATTCCCTAAGTAGCTCCTCTCTTTTGTCTTCAGACAATGTGACATAATACTTACCACTACCGTCACTTTCGACCTTCTTCACGAAGTCAAAACCTTTTAGTACTTCCTCAGCTCTCTGGTCTGCCTCTAATACGACAACTATGCCCAAAAACTTCTTTACTAGTTCCTCAACATTACCTTCGAATACCTTGTTGCCTCGATATATTAGAACTACTTTATCAGAGAGTTTTTTCACATCATCCATTTCATGAGAGGTCATTAAGATTGAAGTTCCGTTCTTCTTCAATTTGTCAAAGGTCTCCCTTATGTGAAGGGAAAAGATGGGGTCTACTCCAATATTTGGCTCGTCCATAATTAGAACCTGAGGTTCGTTTAAAAGGGCTTCAGCAATAGCAATCCTTTGCGTCATTCCCTTACTGTACTTAGCTATTTGTCTGTCCGCAAACTCCTTCATGCCCACAAGTTCTAGAAGTTCATCAACTTCATCCTTACTCGCTCCCTTCATTTTGGCTGAAAGCTTCAACACTTGTCTGCCGGTTAAAAAAGGAGGAAGGTTTGGTAGCTCTTGAACATAACCTATCTCACGAAATACAGACTTGTCCTTAAAGGGATTTTTCCCTAATATCTCCACACTACCTCCATCTGGAAACATTAATGCTAATGTACACCTGATCATAGTAGTCTTTCCCGCCCCATTAGGACCTAAAACCGAAACAAACTCTCCCTTTTTAACTTCCAGAGAGACTCCGTTCAAAGCTACTTTACTTCCGTACTTCTTTTTAAGCTTATCAATCGTTATCATTTGACTTATTCCAACTTTACGAGAGAAGATAAAAACTTTTATTCTATGGATAGAAACTAATCGTTATGACAAGACATGTATGGATGATAGGTGGAGCACAAGGTTTGGGAATTGATACTTCCGCAATTATATTCGGGAATGCGATAGCCAAAGCTGGTTATTACATCTTTGGTAATAGAGAATATTACTCTAACATTAAGGGAAGACACAGCTACTTTCAAGTAGTCATTGATGAGAAAAGGATTTTCAGTGTATCTTCTTATACGGATATCCTAGCGACTTTCGACGCTGAAACACTGTTCCAACACTTTACCGAGGTAAGAGATTACGTGATTTACGGTATTGATTACGAAAACACTTCACTCGACATGGTAAAGTCTATTGAACCGGAGATAGCTGAAGAGATCAAAAAGGAGTTGAAGAACGGTTTCACGGTAAAGGATGTAATAAATTACCTCACCGCAAAAGGGGTAAAGGTAATAAAAGTAAATTATCTAGAGTATTTGAAGAAGATAGCTGACACTTTCAAACTACCTCTGTCCGTAGTTGAAAGAAGCAAGAATATGATAGCTGTAGGTGCCTCATTTGGTCTCCTTGGTCTTCCCTTTGAGCTCCTTAAAAACGCAATTCAGGAGACTTTTAAGAACGAGTTATTCCTCAAGTTCAATACAATGGCTGCTGAAATGGGATATAACTTAGCCCCAAATGCCTATCATCTCACCGTGAGAGAAGTTAAGAAAGATAGAATACAAGTTGATGGAAACACTATTTCAGCGTTGGGTAAGTTGGCTGGGGGCTTGAGGTTCCAATCCTACTACCCAATAACACCGGCCTCTGACGAGAGCACTTACATAGAGGCTAACCAGAATTTGGATGTAATAGTTGAGGGAGGAGAACTCCGGAAAGGAGGTGCCGTAGTAGTTCAAGCTGAGGATGAGTTAGCAGCAATTAATATGGCTATTGGTGCAGCTTTGACGGGAGCAAGAGCTGCAACAGCTACTTCTGGCCCAGGTTTTTCACTAATGTCAGAAGGTATAAGTTGGGCTGGGATGAACGAAGTACCGGTTGTTATAACTTATTATATGAGGGGTGCACCTGCAACAGGTTTGCCGACTAGGTCTGGGCAAGCTGATTTAAAGTTTGCGCTCAACGTGGGACATGGGGAATTTCCCAGAATAGTGATCGCATCTGGAGATCATGCAGAGATATTCTGGGACGCGATTTGGGCTTTAAACTTGGCTGAGAAATACCAAACGCCCGTAATACACATTATTGAAAAGACTTTAGCCAATTCATACACCATTCTGGATGAGGACTTACTTACCTCAGCCCCAGTGAAAATCGAGAGGGGTAAAATAGTATATCCTACTACAGAGAGGTTTAACAGATTCGAAATCACTGAAGACGGAATTTCACCGCGGGCATTCTTAGGTTATTCCAGTATATTTTACACCGGAGATGAACATAACGAAGAAGGACACATCACAGAAGCGAGTAACAATAGGCTCAAGATGTATGAAAAGAGAATGAAGAAGCTTGAGACGGCAGATAAGGAAATCCCTGAAGAACAAAGGGTAAACGTTATTGGTGATGGAGAAAACGTGCTCTTAACGTGGGGTTCACCTAAGGGGGCTATTTTGGACGCAATGGATGATATGAATAAGGAAGGATTGAGTGTTATGATGGTTCAAGTAAAAATGTTTAACCCTTATCCCGTGATTTTAATGAGGAAACTATTAGAAGGAAAGAAGAGAGTTGTTGCAATTGAAAATAATTATCAAGCTCAAGGTGCTGAAATACTGGCTGAGAAAACTGGAATATTTGCTACGAATTATATACTTAAGTGGACTGGAAGACCAATAGCTAGAGAGGAAATTATATACGCTGTAAAGCAAATTATTAAGAACGGAGAGAAGAAAGTGGTGTTGAGTTATGGAGCGTAAACCTGTATTTAACGATTGGTGTCCAGGGTGCGGAAACTTCGGTATACTGAGAGCTGAAGAGATGGCGTTAAGGGAACTAGGTGTTGACTCGAAGAAAATCGTGATAGTTTCTGGTATAGGATGTTCCGGTAAGATCCCACATTTCATCGAATTACCTATCAGTGGCGTTCACACACTTCACGGTAGGTCTATAGCTTTTGCCACTGGGATAAAGACAGCAAACCCATCGTTAGAAGTAGTGGTAAATGTTGGAGACGGAGATGGTGTCGGAATAGGAATGGGTCACTTCGTGCATTTGGGTAGAAGGAATTTGGACATTACTGTTATAATACATAACAATGGAGTCTATGCTTTGACTAAAGGACAAGCATCACCAACATTAGAAAGAGGTGTGAAAACTAAGTCTTTACCAAGACCGAATATAAACGACGCTGTAAATCCCTTAGCAGTAGCCTTGGCTGCAGGTTATACTTTTGTAGCAAGAGGATATGCATACGATATCATACATTTAAAAGAACTTATAAAGAAAGGGATTAAGCACAAGGGAAGTGCGGTAATAGAAGTTCTTCAACCATGTCCTACTTATAATGATGTAAACACTAAAGAATGGTATGATAAGAGAGTTTACAAGTTGGATAACGACCCAGCATGGGATCCAGTAGTTAAAAGAGAGGAAGAAACAAAGACCAAGTTTGAAAAAGCCATGATGAAAGTAATGGAGCTAGGAGAAAAAATACCTCTTGGAGTGTTTTACCAGAACGAGTTTATCCCGACTTTTGAGGAAAGGCTTGAACAGAATATACCTAACTATAGAGAATTTTACCCAGCAATCCAACCTATTGAACTTAAAGGTATTGGCACTACTAAAATCACTGATCTGATAAAAGCTAAAAGAGTTTGATTTTATCACTTTCTAAACAATTTTCTCTAAGTGTTTTCTTTATAATTTTTAGTCTTTAATAAGAAATTGAATTGAGATACAAAAGTTACGCCTTTAATTTAGTTCGCAACTCCTACTAACATAAACTTCTTGCTCTTTTTGTCCTCTATTACAGTACCTTCTTCGGCTAACTCGTACAAGGCTTTCCTTATTTTCTCGTCACTTGCTAAGTTAGTGAGAACACTGTGTATCTCTTTTACGTCCATTGGTTTTTCTTTAAGAAGATTAAGTATAACTTCCTTTAGTTCGTCCTCCTCTGGCGCTATTACAACCGTTAGCTCTTCGTCGTCATAAACCACTTCTAGCTTATCTTCTATTTCCTTCCTTTTATTCACAGTCCCATTCATTCTTATCCCTATATATTATTAACTGTTTATTGGGATATAAACTTTTGTCAAGTATGTAAAAACAATTTAAACTAGTAAGTGCCGTTTTTCTTATTAAAAATAAAATTAAGCTAATAATATGATGATTAATAAAAGAAAAATTTTCAAAATTTCTTCCGTATAATTATTTATCATTCACTCTTTTTTTAAATCCAAACATATCTCTCCAAAGCTCCTCTAAGCAGCCAAACAGTATTTCATAAGCATGATATGATACATTGAGAATTTTTTAAATTAATATTTATTTCAACGTTATTCGCAAGCTCACACCCTAATACCCGGAGCTCTACCAACTAAAGAATTAGCCAAGTGGACCATCCATGCATAAGCCCAGAACTTGAGCTTAGCCTCAACCACTTGTCCCAAAAAGCTTGTAGCCCTGACGGATTCCCCAAAAGTGCGCTTCACAGCTGAGAATAAGGACTCAATCCTCCACCTAATACCGTAACCCTTCTTCTCCCTCCAACGATTATAGCCCAACCTCTTGAACTCCCTTACGGTCTTTCTCCTAGCAGGATGGCCACGTCTAGTAGAAGCGTTCTTCCTAGGTGGGACAACAACCTCAACCCCGGTATTGTAAACCTCATTGGCATCATAAGCTTTATCTCCATAAAACTTCTTGACCTTCTTTCCCTTGTCTTGTAAATCCTTAACTGTCTTTACTGCTGTCTCAACCTCGTTTGTGGTTACTTCGGCGTTTATTATGTTGAATTGGTCTTTATCCATTACTATTTCGATCTTGAGGAATTTTGAGTCCCTAGTTTTACCCCACTTGGCGATGATGTATTGTCCTCCCTTGTTTG